>CAYORD010000001.1:0-880 GCA_964406265.1 uncultured Candidatus Saccharibacteria bacterium
CGTGGAGCGTCCAGTTGGAGAGGGACACGGTACTGCCGGTGCGGTTGTAGAGTTCGAGCCATTCGTCGTTGCTATTTACCTCGGTACCAAAATATGAAAGTTCGTTTAATACCGTTGGTTGTGCGCGGACTTCAATATTCTGTGTGGTAGTTGCCGAACGATTTCCGGTCGTATCAACAGCGGAAAGCGTGATGGTATGCGTACCTTCCGCAAGCGTAAATGCAGTGGAAGTGGCAGTGGTAACAGAAAATGTGGAATCAACCCCTATCGTGAAAGATGCAAAATCGCTCGCGTTGGAGCTTAAAAGCGCAGACAAAGACGAACCGGAAAGCAAAACACAGCCGTCCGAAGCAAGTGAAGCAGTGCAGGCGGAAACGGAAAGCGAAACATCCGGCGCGGTAGTATCAGCCGGAGTAGATGGCGTTGAGACACTGGAGGATGAAGACGATGAGCTTCCACCTCCTCCTCCACCGCCAGCCCCAAACCCCGGATTAACCGGCACAGGAATCGGGTCATAGACAGGATTGGCGAATGGTTTCGGCGGAGCAGGAATGATAATGGGCGCAGGAGGCGGTAAGGACTCCGCGGGTGCGGGTGCTGTGGGAGATTTTTTCGGGACCGGAGTTTGTTTTTGTTTTTCCTCTCCCCCTTTTCTAAGGGGGAGTGCCGAGTCCTCTCGGCGAGGGGGTGGATTCATAGTTGGAGTATCTTCACCCCTCCGTCTCCCTTCGGGAGACACCTCCCCTTGAACAAGGGCAGGAGGATAAGATACAGTATTTTCAATAACAAGCGGCGCGCTGTCTAAAGCGCTTCCTACTGCTGCAGAGACGGTATTAGCAATCCCGCCGAACGTTTTTTGGAAATCAACCGGCAAAAGTAT
>CAYORD010000001.1:890-7475 GCA_964406265.1 uncultured Candidatus Saccharibacteria bacterium
CACCGCGGTAACGGCGGCGACCGTGCCGATGCTCAAGCCGAAAAACAACACTTTCATGGTCGGATAATCGTATCATTATTACCCCACAAAAACAATGAGAGTGTCCACAGTTTCTACACAGGATATGCACTTATTTACGGCGTGAGCGGTGTGGCACGGACGGCTTCGGGAGTGCCGCCCCCTTTTATCTCAACCTCATAGTAGCCCACGGCAACAATGATGCCGAAACTCACCGCAACCAATGCCGCGAATCCGGCGCAAAATTTCCAAAACGAGGAGTGAAAAATAATTCTGCCCATTTCCCAACTATTGTATCACAAACAAATGAAACGGCTCACACTACCAGCGTGAGCCGTTTTTGTTGTTTTTATACATTCTCCACACCAAGCCCCCGAGCGCGGCGATAACGAGGATGGTCAAAATGAGTACGGGACGGATGGGTTGATTGTCGAGCCCACCGACAGCGGCGCTTTGTTCCGAAGTGGTTGCGGTTGAAGACGCCGCTTCTTCTGCGGAGGAAGCCCCCGCCGCGCCGATTTCCGGCACGAGTTTTGCTTCTTGCGTTTTCTCTATCAATGGCGCGGCGGGGACGGGCGCGGCAATCGTAACGGCAAGAGAACGCGCGCCCGCAAAACGATTGGCGCTTTGCGCGTTGAGCAAGAGCGATTCATCCGATACGGACACGATTGCCGCGCCCGTCTGCTTAGCCATTAAAACCAAGGTCCCAAACTCGCGCGTGCCGGTAAACCCGCCCGGAAATCCTGCGGTTTTGAGCACAACTCCGTCTTTCATCTGGTCGTACCCCGGTTGGGAAAGTTGAATGCTATTTGAGGCGAATGAAAACGAAACGGGCTCTAATACATCCGCAGGATATGCGAGCGCGGCCTTTACGGTAACAATTTTTTCATCGCCTGCATCCACCGAAATGACAATCGAAATCTGCTCTCCGGCAACAACTGATACTTCTGAGGGAGTAAAAATAATCGTCGCGGCAAAAACCGGCAGTGCAAAAAACGCGAGCCCGGAAAAAATAAAAAATCTTTTCATACGATTATTTCCAATTTGCCATCAGTACATTAAAATCCAATATATCTACCGCGCCGTCCCGATTTAAATCAACGGACGAATAAAACGGCCTCGCCTGTCTCGCCCCCCACGCCGCAAGAAGCAGATTGAAATCCAAAATGTTCACGCGCCCGTCGCCGTTCATATCGCCGACAGACGACGCACGAGCGCCACCGACCGGCCCATTGCCGCCGCGATTGGTCGTTCCGCTTTCGCTTTGGCTCTCGGCATCAAGCCCAGCAAACGAGGTAAAGTGATAGGTGTGGATTTTCGTATCCGCGCCGTTTGAAATGTAACACTCGCCGGGGAACACCGGTGCAGACGGAGTAGCATATGTGCCGGCGCATTGATTGCTGATTTTGATCCATATTGTTGAACCCGCCGCTTTGTATCCGACTGCCCCCGTTACCCCAGACAAAATAACTGACACTGGCTTATCAAACAAAAGCGTTTCGGTTTCCGAACCGATTTCCACAATCGTGCCGCCGAGCAAAAACCCAGACGGCGCCGCGCCAGAACGCGCCGCCGCGCGCGGCGGCGCGAGCGTTCCGTTCCATCCCGACGGCGCGAGTACGGTTGCGCCGTCGGGGATAGACACATTCGCGTAAGAAAAATCTTGGTTGGACAGCATGACCGGCTGACCACTCACCCCTGACTGAATCGCAACTGCCCTGCCAACTGACATCGCCTGCCCGCCAATTGAAATCGGCACGGAGAGGTCTACCGACACCAAGTTGCCGCTCGTAAATGCCGCAAGTGTCTTGGCACTTCCGCCAACGGTTATCTGTCCCGCACTCGTCGTACTTACCGAAGCGGAGACATCAAGCGAGGTGGAATTGCTTAATTTCACAGAAGTCGCTTGGCTCGGCAATGCCGCCGCGCCCACACTCGCCGTGGTAAGCGCCGCATCTTCCGAACGCGCGTCAAAAATGGAAAGCAGATATTCAAACGAAGAAACGGCGGACTCCGTATTTTGCGGATAACATGAAATCGCTTTTATGGTTTGTGTCTTTTTCACAGAAATGGGCGCGGAATATACCAAGCCGCTCACACAAGTCGGAGTTGTGCCGTCTGCGGTATAACGGATGCTTGTCGCGCCGTCTGCAGAAAGTGCGACACTCTGCATGACGCTGTATGTTCCTGCAACGGGCGAAGCAGACGGCGCAAAGGCGACAAAATTATTTTCCATCACAACGCAACCAGTACTGGTTGCGGAAGTTCCGAGCGTGCAGAGAATCTCAGAAGCGGATACTGTAGAAAATGCCGCCAGCCATGCGCTTATTCCGAACAAAACAATAATATTTGTTTTCTTCATACCTAATTCACCATTATTATAATAGAATGCGATATACCAGACCCATCATTTGCCGTTGCGCGGACATCAATCGTCCCTTTGTTAGTACTTGTTAGTAAACCTCCATCTGTAATAGTACCTCCGCCGTCACGACTGTCATTTTTGTCCCCTCCTGGACAATCGGGATTTACATTCCGACAACTGATTTTCCACAAAACGGATTGGCTCGTTGCATTTGCGGGAAGAATTACTGCATTCATTTGGAGCGTACCGCCGAGCGACACTGATGTTGCGCCGCCTGCTCCGCTCACCGTAATACTTGTTACCGACACCGGCAGCACATTAACCGTGCGCGTTGCTTGTGTGGAATTTCCGAGCGCGTCTGTTGCTGTATAGGTGACTGTATATGCGCCGATTGTTCCTGTATCAACCGCGCCGGAAGAAGAAACACTGACAGTCCCATCACGCGCGTCCGAGGCCGTTGCTCCCGCATCTGTGTATGATGAGCCGACATTCACACTTACGCTTGTTTCGCCTGTTATCGTAATCACCGGTGCAGTCATATCAACTGTAATCGTTGTCCCTAAATATCCTTCGGTCTCATTCCCTACCGCATCTTTCGTATGAACTTTTACGCGATACACTCCGTCTGACAAAACACCCTGAGACAAATCACCTGTCCATGTTTTGCTACAGGACAAACCTCCGTCTTCGCATCCAACTCCAGATTGGAATATTTTATACACCGAGGTATCGCTCTGTTTTTCAACTTTCACCGATAGCCAATTCACCGGCTCGCTTGCCGTAAGCGCAATCGCAACTGAGGTAGACGCGATATTAACTGCGATACCGGCATCAACGCCGTTGAGCGTAGAACCCGTAATCGTCGGAGCGATTTTGTCTATATTCGCAACGCTTGCAGTCGTACTTCCTGTATTATTCGCTACATCCGCAAATAAAAAGGTAAAATTGTTGTTTTGCGAAAATGTTGTTGTAGCAGTGCCGTTTGTCGTCGTGGCGATTCCGGTCGTGTTCGTAAATACAACCGGCTCGCTCGGCGTGAGAGTTGCAACCACATCTTGGTTGGTCGGTGTCGTCGTGCTGTAGCTCACTTCTCCGGTCGGCGCAACGGTATCCTGCACCAGTACGCTACGGGTAACTGTGGAAGCCGCATTTCCGGCAGAATCGGATAGGTTATACGAGAGGACATAGGTGCCAATGCTTGATGAGGTTACCGCGCCCGACAATACAACGCCGGAGCTGATATTTCCGTCAATATTATCGGATGCGATCGCACCCGCGTCCGTATATGCCGTCCCGCGCTCTATCGTAACCGATGGAACGCCTAAAAGGGTAATGACGGGCGCGGTCGTATCAGGATTGGTTGAAAGTCCGTAGTTTGTGCTGTATGAACCGCCGACGGAACCCGCGGGAATCCGCGCCTCAACCGTTATCTGAATCTGCCGTCCGGCAGTTGAAGTACTCAAGTCAAAAGCCGCGTTGGTACTTGGCAATAAGTTCATAACGCTCCCGTATACATCGGCAGCGCCAACTATAATCGCGCTTTCAGAAGAAGCGGAGTTGGAGGATTGCGCTGAGTAAAATCGCACATTTCCGGCAACGGGAACGGTGCCGCTTGCGCTCGTCCAATTTCCGAATTTCATCTGCAGTACCGGCTCATTTGAGGGGATAGTTACTGAAAAGAGCCATTTCCATCCGTGCGCAAAGTCCCCATCCGCCTGCGCGTAGGTTTTTTCAGCAGAAACGGCGGTGATTTCCAAAACTCCGTCCGCATGCGCGAGAGGCGCAGAAAAACCAAGTATGATACAAACAGAAAACACAAAAAGAGTACAACGGCTCATGTACCGTCAATGCTACTCCTGTTATTATTGCTGTCAACCAATTTTAGTTGCCAAATATTTCCCCAAATTTCGCCCTTGTCTTTGGTCCAAAGTTGCCATAGCCGATGTCTCCTGGGTTCGCAACGCCATATTTAACCTGGAACTTCTGTATTGCTTTCGTAGTGAGAGCGCCAAAGTACACCGTTTCGTTTCCGAGAGAACCGGCACCTGATTCTGCAATGCGCGTGTCGGGGTCCGAGTTGAGCAATTGTTGCAAACGCTTTACATCAGCGTGGCTTGCGCCCGGAGAAATCGGGCGGCTGAATGTGGCTGAAACCGCGCTTGTTGTTGATGGAGTTGGCGTAGTCGCAGTTGGAGCGGCTGGAATAGACGGGACTTTTGAGCTAAATACCTCCTGTACCTTCGCGCGCGTTTTTGGACCAAAACTTCCATAGCCAGCATCTCCAGATTTTGCCACGCCGTATTTCACTTGAAATTTCTGTATGGATTTGGTCGTCAGAGAACCAAAGTATACCGTTTCGTTTCCTGGAGAGCCAGCACCTGATTCTGCAATACGCGTATCGGGGTCGGTGTTGAGCAGTTGCTGGAGCCGTTTTACATCAGAATGGCTTGAGCCCGGGGATAGTATGCGATTAAACACAGGGGAAACAGAAGACGCTGGGGCTGTCTGTACCGCTTGCGCGGCGGGAGTAGTTACCACAGGAACTGCCGGCGCAGGAGTCGCTGCAACGACACCAACATTTTGCGCGACGGTAGAAGGCGGTGTTGGGTTAATCAATCCTGCGGGAGCGATTCCACCGCCGCCTCCAGAAGATGAAGAGGAGGAACTGGGAACCGTGGCGCTTGTAGCGCTACTACCGCACGCGGATGACTGCGGAGTGACGGTAATAATCGTTTCACTGCTGTCGGAAGAAGAAAACTTCAATATAGACGACGAGCTACCGCATTCATTGGTTGCGATGTATTGAACAGGCGCATTTGTCGTGAGTTGTTTTTTGTCGGTAGAGGTTACTTGAATAGACGAACCGGAACGGAGGGTAAAGAAAAAACGGTCAGAATCAACGGTAATGGTCTCCACAACCGCGCTTGAACCCGACACGCTTAAATTAATCCCTCCTGCGGTAATGACCGCGTCGGTGGTCAGCGTTACATCGTCAAACACCGCGAAGGCAAGCGCGGGAAGAACGAGCAAGAATGTAGCGAGAAAAAAAATTCTCTTAATCATAAGAATACTGCAATAATTTACTACTTAATTGCCATCCAGTTTACGCTGGTTGAGATAGGGTCTATGCTGGTACCAAAAGTACCGCTCGTAGACGCATTGCCGTTGTTGTGCACAGCAATACTAATGGCTCCATCGGTCGTAGAAGAAGCGCTTACCAGTGAAAGACCGTATTCAAGTTTGGTGGCGGTTATAAATATATTGTCGGTAGCCGTTGCGCCAGTTGCCCCTGTACAGCTTACAATTAAGGTAGAACTCGCCTGAATAAAACCTGGATCTAATGTACAAGAACCAAATCGAATCTGGTTAATTGCAGAACCGTTAATGCCTAAAATCGCTCCCGCGCTTGAGGTAGTTGTGCCTGTGACGCCAAGCCGTACGAATGGAGAAGATGATGCAATACCTACACGCCCATCGTTGCCATCAACCAAAAGAAATGGCGTAGTGGTTCCCGCGTCGCTGACCGCGAAAATTGGGGTGGAGGCCCCCACCGTACCCTTCAATGATTCAATAGAGAACTGACCCCACGGCGAAGTCGTCCCCACGCCAATATTTCCTCCCGCATCTATCACAAAAGGAGAGCTGTCGTTCGCGCTATCTTCCGCATAGAAAGTATAGTTGCTGCCGAGGTTGGAAATCAAGAACGCGGTACCGAGTCCAGTCGTTGAAGTTGCGACAGAAAGAATGGCTCCGGGAGTTGTCGTGCCGATGCCGACATTGCCTGCCGCGTCAATCACAAATGGCGAAGGATCATTTGTACTGTCTTCAGCCCAGAAAGTGTAACCGCTACCGAGATTGGAGAGAAGAAAGGCGGTGTTGAGCCCTACGGTGGAGGTGGCAATCGCGAATGCCGCGCCAGGAGTTGTGGTACCAACACCGATACCGAAGCCCCCGCTTATCGTTGAAGTTGCCGTACCGGTGCCAAGGTTAATGTCATTGCCATTTATATTTAAATCATTCGTCAGATGCCCGACGCCAGTAACGGTCAAGGTACCGCCCGTATTAATGTTCGTGCTGATAGTCGTTGCGGCATTTACAGCGGTTACCACAAAAAGCACTACAAAAACAACCGACAAAACAACAGAGAACGGACCTCTGCTTAAGAAAAGCGTGCGAAATTTCAACATATAATTTTAAAAATA
>CAYORD010000001.1:7485-8320 GCA_964406265.1 uncultured Candidatus Saccharibacteria bacterium
GTTAGACCTTCCTAATACTAGACCATAATTTCAAGCATCGGTTCAAATTATACCCCATCACCACAAAACACATAGACAGATAAGTGTGGATAACTTTTTTACTTTATAATTCACTTCCGCGCTTCAATCTGCCCTTTGATATATTCCGCTTTGTCTGATTGCCCGACTCTCCGATACGCATCGGCAAGACGATTGTCGTAAAAGAAAGCCGCGTTGGAGATTTTCTTCATATATGTTTCTGCCTCCGCAAAGCGGCGGGCATACACCAGCGAAACAGCGTATAGTTTCTTTGATTCCGCGTCCTCATTATCCGGCAACAATTCTGCGGCGCGTTTGAACACCGATACGGCTTCGTTAAACTTTCCCAAGTTAAGATAACTCGTCCCCAATTCATAGAGCGACGGCTGTTTGTTTTGCGAAAGTGCTACTGCTTTTTCCAAAAACGGCACGGCAGCGGCATACTGCCGATAGGCATTGAGCGTTGCGCCAAGGCGTAAAAGATAACGAGGATCGCCTGGCGACTTTTCAATCTGGCGCGATAACTCCTGCGTGACCAATGCGACGATTTTCGCGCGCGATTCATCTTTTAGCGGGGCTTCGGACACATCTACGGCAAATTGCGCGAGCATTTCGCGCGCTTCGGGAGTCGCAAACGAATTGAGTGAAAGGGCGCGCGTGAAATATCCGAGCCGCGTATCCAAATTCGGCGAACTACTTTGCAGCCCAAGCCAACTATACCGCGCCGCAAGCGCGGGTTTTGCGATGGCGAAATAAAAAACAAAAGTCATGGCAACCAACACAGAAACTATGAGCACTCCGCGAAACACATTTTGCA
>CAYORD010000001.1:8330-20917 GCA_964406265.1 uncultured Candidatus Saccharibacteria bacterium
AAAGTCCTCGGGTCGCGCGGTTCGCTTCGCGAGCCGCGCTCAACCAGACATTTTGAAAATGTGTTTCGCTTCGTGCTATCAGTCGCGACTCCGCAAACGCCAAAAACGAGAAGAACAAAATAGACGCGGTAATAGTATCAAAAGAAAACATATTGAACGCGGCGTAGCCCGCAAACATTCCGGAGAGCGCCACTTTTGCCCATGCAGAAAAGTAGGCAGCACGGTGACTCCACACGGCGCGCGCGAGTCCGAACCACAACGCGAAGTACGCAAGGAGCCCCAATGCTCCCGCCTGCACCAGCCAATCAAGATAGTTGTTGTGCGCGCGGTCAAACCACTGCTCGCGGCCAGACAAGCGCGGGTCGTAATATTTTACAAATACGGCACGAAATCCTTCGGGGCCCCAACCAAAAAACGGCCGCTCGCGCGCACCTTGAAGTGCTATATTCCACGATAAAAACCGCGCTTCCGCATCCGAGCCGGAGAGAGAAATAGACAACAAACGACCGAAAAGCGGATGCGCCGCAAGCGGCGTATGCCGAAGCGCGAAAAATGAACCGACGAGAAGTATGAGTGCCGCAAGTGAAGCGATGCCGAACCATTTCAAGTTTATATTTTCTTTACGCAGTAAAAACGCTGCGACGCCAGAAACAAAAAGCGTCGCGGGGAGTGCGACAAACGCGCTCCGTGTTCCTGAAGCAAGCGCGAGAAAAAGAAAAAGCGCGGCACAAGAAAAATACGCGAGCCGCCGCCCGAGCGCTGGAGCACCAGCGGCAAAAAACAAAGCAAGTCCCGCGGAAAGCAACATATACGCCGCGAAAAATGAGGCGTTTCCGAGCGTTGCATCAATCCGCACGCCACCCTGATGTATCGCCAGAACTCCAAGCAACTGCAGTATGGCGACCGCCGATACCGCTAACGCAGTTCCTAAAGATATATGAAAAAAAATCCGCCAGGCGCGAGCGCTCAAAAGATGCAATGCGGAAAAGAAAAATGCCGCTAAAAAAAGTACACTTACAAACCCATCCATCCGCTCAAGCGTTGACCAAAATGCAAGAGATTGGTACGGCGCGAGCGCGGTCGCCACACCAACTACCGCAACAAATACGAGCACAACCAATAAAAGAAAAGAATGGCGTGGACGATATTTTTCCGGTTTATGAATCCACAACAAAAGCCACGTCGCGAGCGCGACGAGCGCGAGCGCGCGAAAAAAGAAATTTCTACCGCTCGTGTACGGAAATAAAAAACCGAGGTACACCGCGAGCGGAGTAAGCGGAACGAGCAAAAGCGCGCCTACGCCGAGGCGTTGTATCGTAAAAATCTTCATTGATTTTTCTTCTTAAGCAATTCGTCAATCTGGCGCCTAATTTCATTCTCCTGATTGTCCGGGGCGCGCGCAAGCTGCGCGCGCAAAAGCGCGATTGCATCATCAACGCGGTTGTTTGCCATGTACGCCGACATGAGCCGCGAATCGTCTAAACTTTCTTTCATATATGAAGGCGTGGCCAAAATCCTTTTTTCTTCCGCACGGTCGCCTGCGTAAATAAGGCCGACTGCGTAAATAACGACGGCATCGCGATTCTCTGGATTCAACTCATAGGCCGTTTTGAAATACGATACCGCTTCTTGTATTTTTCCCGCATTTAAACGATTGCTTCCTGTTTGAAACAAAAGCGCCTGTTTGTGGGGTGAATGCGACACGGCTCCTCGCCAATACGGAAATGCCTGCTCATAGAGCCCAAACGAATCCAAAAGAGAACCCATAAAAGTGTAGTACCGCGCATCGCTTGGCCTATTTTTTATTTCTTTATCAAGCTCGTTTGCTGCGGTATTAAGAAACTCCTGCTTCACCGATATTGGAATAGCGGCAATAGGCGCCACGGTAACCGTTACCTGCGCAAGTTGTTCGCGAATCTCCGCGTTCGCGAATGTGTTGAGCGCGAGCGCACGGCGAAATAAGGCGAGGTTCTCCGAAGGACCACCTTGGCGTGCGCGGAGCGCATCAAGAAGTAGTGCCCCGGCATATGCAGGGCGTACATTAAACCAATATAGGGAAAACGCGAGTGCCACGATCATTGTCGGCGCAAACATTCGCGTTAATGCTCCTTGCGGAGCAGGGGCGATTGATTGCACTATAGGGGTTTCTTTTTCTACAGAGCGAAAATAAACATACGCGAGCAGCATAAAAAACAGGAAGTAACTGACGCCGTTGTCAAACACAAATACATTATTCACCGCGTATGCAGTACCGAAACCAACAAAAAGTGCGCGTTCTGTGGAACCAAAAAGCGCGCGGCTGTTTGAATCTTTGGCGTGCAGTACCGTACTCGCCGCGAAAAACCACAATGCGAGATAGCCGAGAAGCCCGAAGGTGCCGCCAGCAATGAGCCAATCGAGGTATGTGTTGTGTGCGCGGTCAAACCATGCTTCGCGGCGATACAATGCCGGGTCATAGTATTTATTAAATACAAAATTAAATCCTTCTTGCCCCCAGCCGAAAAGCGGGCGTTCTTTGAATCCTTCCCAAGAAATCTCCCATATTATAAAACGCGCCCGTGCGTCATCTCCAGAGGGAGATGCAGAAAGAATGCGGCCGAAAATAGGATGACTGCGAAGGGCGGTATTTTCGCGCGCGGCAAAAAACCCACCCACGGCAACGATTGCAAGCACAACGCCGATTATGCCAAGGCGCCGGATGCGTCCTGTAGTACCGCGCGAAAATACCGCAACCATTGACCCGACGACAATTCCTATCAGAAGTCCTAAAATAATGCCGCGCGTTGCGGAAAGAAATACAAGCACTACATTACCGAGCGCGATCGCTGAAAACATACCAACTATCCACGGGCTCTTGCTCTCCGCACGCGCGCGGTATGCGGCGAGAAGCGCAAAAAAGAGATGGAAGAGCGCATACACGCCAAGGTATATCGCGTTGCCGAAAGTCGCATCTACGCGCACCCCGCCTTGATTGATGTTAAGTACGCCGAAAAATTGAAGCAATGAGTAGCCAATAATAAACACATTGACGCCAAGCGATGCGAGCACGAATGTGCGCCATTCTTTTGCGCGAAATACCGCGCCCGCGACGAAAAAGTAAAGCGCGAAATGTATCATACCGATAAGACCTTCCATTCGTTCAAAATTAGACCAAAAACTTTTGTAGGGACTTTCAGCAAGGAGCGCTGATACCCCAAGCGTAGTGACAAAAAATAAAACGCTCCAGAGAAGCGCCGAGCGGCGCGGACGATATTCGGGATTGCGAAACGCCAAAATGAGCCATGCGGCAAAGGCAATTTCCGCAAGAATCCGAAATGCAAAGTTTTTCCCGCTAATAAACGGGAAAAAAAGCGAGTTGGAAACATAAAGCGGCACGACTGCCGCGGCAATAAGCGCGCCGACAATTGTCCATCGTAATATCTTATCAAGCGTCATATTATTTTATTTGTGCCTGCACCGCGGCGCGTTCTCCGATGAGTGCATCTACTAACTTGGCATTTCCCTGCCGTTCCGCCTCGGCAATTGCTTGCGTATACAGTGCAACCGATTCCGGGAACCGCTTCAAGTCCGCATATCTTCCCGCGAGAATCGCCATAAGGTCAATTGAGTTTGTATTTTTAATGCCGTCTTTGAGCGCCGCCTCCCACGCGTTTGTTGTTGTCTTATACGAATAACGATACAATTCATACAAACCACGATGCCACCCTGGTTGTGCCGGGTCCAGTTCAATTGCTTTTTTGTACGCGGCTTCCGATTTCGGGAAATCTTTAAGATATAAATGGTACAGAGAGCCAAGATTGCCCTGCGGCACCGGTTGAGTCGGCCACAGCATCGCGACATACAGAAAGGCATCTCGCGCCGCTTCGTATTTTTCCAATTGCTTCAAAGATATGCCGGCCGCGAGCCAATCATCATAGCTGGTTGGGTCGTTTTTGAGTGCATCGCGCGTACTCGTCAAATTGGAAAGCACTAATTTTTCGTAATCATTTTTTGGAAGAGTCTCGGCAATTACTGTATCCAGATTCGGTGCTCTCGTGGCAGGAGCTTCCTTTGGCACAGGCAAGGGTTGTATTTTGTATCCGCCTCCGGACGGATCGCTGATTGCCGGTTCAGGTATGGTTGTAGAGGCGAACGAGCCGTCCATGTTTGCGATCTTTTCATATGCATTTTTTCCTCGTGTCATCCAATACTGTGTGAAAACAGCGGCAAGCAATACCAAAACGCCTATGCTGATTTTCCATTGTATTTGCATTTGTCTATTTTAACTTTTTTCAAACAAAAAAACAACCCCTTTGAAGGGGTTGTTTTTCGACCCTCCGACTGAATCGTCGGAGCACAAGTTGGTCTGTTTCGTTTAGAGCGCTTTGTCGCTCAAGGTTTGCGGAGTCAGGTTGGTGGTCGGAAGCCCTGGCACGCCGTAGCCGTTCAAGAAGTCGTTCGCCAGAGCGCCAGCCGTAATTGTTGTCTGCGTGGTCGTTGAGTACGGACTCCAGATGAAGTTGTCGGAACCCGCCAACCCTGAGTTCACGAAGAATGTCGATGTTGCGAGGAATGAACCATAGGTGGTCAAACTGCCGCTGGTCGGCGTTGAAGT
Source organism: uncultured Candidatus Saccharibacteria bacterium (assembly GCA_964406265.1). Classification (GTDB taxonomy): domain Bacteria; phylum Patescibacteriota; class Minisyncoccia; order Phycocordibacterales; family UBA10002; genus UBA10002. Next base: position 12,925 of record CAYORD010000001.1, read on the forward strand.
CGCACCTGAGTATTCCGCAATATTGGCATAGAACTTCGCATCACCCTGCAACTGTGTCGTTACCGAATAAGTCGTACCAGCTCCAGAGAGCGTGATATCTCCGATAACTTCAAAGTACCGAGTGCCGCCTGCTGGAATTTGCACCGTGGTGGATGCATTTCCAGCGGTCTCTGCGTAGATTTCAATGTCAGTTGAAGCGCTTGCCCACAAAGTGGGATTCATTGTTTTGTCGGTCGCCATAAGGGTACCGTCTGTCTGAATTCCAGAAACTATGCCTGTAAAGGCGGGGTTAATGAACGCGCGGACATTGATGTTGTCCACTAGGTCGGCAATCACGGTCGCCGAAGAGGTTGCGAATCGGAATGTCAACTTATTGATACCGATTGGACCCTTAGGGGAAGCCGTAATGCTGAATCGGTAGAGCGGCTTGTCAGAAGATGCGGTAAGCGAAGTGCCGCTTGGGAGCGAAATAAACTTCACGGTCGGTGTTGACTTAACCACGCGGAAGCCCGCTGATGCCGTGTCGGAACTCGTGCCGCCCAAGGTTTTGGTGCCGCTTTGCGAGCCAGTGCCCGCAACGCCTCCGAAACCCGTTGAAGCCGCAGAGGTCCGCGTTGCCTCAAAGTCAACTGCAATGAACGCTCCTGGCGTACCGGGTTGGCTCGTGCCTTGCGAAGCAAGATCAACTTTCACCGTCAGATCTTTATAGGAATCTTTGTCAACAATGAACTCGGAACAGCCGGAACAGGTGCTGACTGTCGTGGATGCCGTGTTGTAGTACGCGCCTGTTACAAAGATTGCCTCGCCGACTTTACTTGCGCCTTCCCATAGCGTTACTTTACCGCTAGCCAAATCAGAGATTGAGCTAGACGCCTTGGCTGTCAACTGAAGCGCAATGTCGTTGATGCGCACCGCTTCGTTGGTCGCGCGAATGCGGAGCACCGAAGCCGTGTAATCAGTCGTACCTGCCGAAGCAATGGTATACGACGGACTGTCTGCGGAAAGTTCAACGGTGAGCGAACCGGAGCTGGTAACGGTAATTGTTTGTCCAGCATTCGTGTTCTCGGTAATCGTTACCGATGAACCCGACACTTTGCCGTTCGCTGTCGGAGATGCTGTGTCGTTATAACCGAATGAGAACGAACCCGAGGTAATCGAAGATGGGATGTTGCACTTGACCGCAAGCGTTATGACGGTTCCTTTCGGAATGGTCAGCGTTGAATCAAAGGTGAAGGCTTGGGTGTTGCTGTCGCCCGACGGGTCAACGGTGTTGGTCCCGGTAGTAAGTTGCGTTGAACCGTTGTAAAGGTTACAACTTGTCACATTCGTCGTGCCGGTTACCAATTCATAGTCAAGCGGAATTGAGTTCATCGTTACATCCTCGCCTGAACTGATCGCAGACAATTGAATGTTTGCGAAGGTGAACTGCTGTGCGCCGGCGACAATCGTTTGCGCCGATGGGCTTGAAGACACGCTAATCGCGAGCGCCGCGGTCTTCACGGTCATGGTGCTGAGTGCCACCGAAGACGAAGTGATGGACGCTGTTGAAATCGTCTTGCCCGTCACTTGACCGGTTACCGTAGTCCATGCGGTTGAAGGTGTGAATGCTACTGCAACCGTACCGTCTGAACCGAATCCTGAACCAACTTTACCCTTCAGCGTGTAAACCTTTTTACCTACGCCGTAGAGAATGGTATCTGCCAAAGTGAGGGTGCCCGTGTGTCCGACATCAGCCGGACCCGCGACCACGGTGCCGTTTTCGTCAACGAGCGTCACATTGGTGATTTGCGCATCGCCGCCTGCCGTTGCGCTGCCGGTCGTGGTAAAGGTGAACGCGCTAGATGCAACCGTAATCGGTTCGCCCTTTACTTCTACCGAGAATCCGCCGAGCGGCTGTCCCGCGAGTGTTACGGCGATATTTTGCGCCGAGATAGATGTTGCGTTTTGAATGGTGAGAGAACCGGTATCAACCGTTACGGTCTTGCCCGCGTACCAAATGGTGCCGCTGGTAAAGCCCGTTCCTGATGTCGGAGGCGTAATGCCGTACTTGTAGGTCTCACCGGTAATGTAGATGTCGGTTGTCTTTTCAACATTGAACGCGACCGTGCGTCCAGAACCACCAACGATATCTCCCTTCACGGAGATTTCTTTGTTAAGGCCTTTCGCAATAACAATACCGCTTCCAAAGGTTGAAGTGTAATACTTCCCATCTGCGGAAACGGTGGTTGGGTATGAAGTCCCGTCAACAACCGTTACGATGTTCGCAAGGTCGGACGAACCTGCGGAAGACGCCTGATTCCAACGAATGGAATGAATGCGAATGTCTTCCTGCGAGCCGTCGGTAACTTGGATAGACGAGAAGGTATATCCCGTAACGCCGACATTCTTGTTTGCTGCCGCATTAGGGTCAAGCGAACCGCGCTGGTTCGTTACCGAGCCAAGTGCCAGCGTTGAGTTGATGGTATGCGCCGCGCCGACAATCGGGAGTGAGCCCGATACCGCCGCTGAGGTATTCACCGCAAGCAGTTTAACGCTTGAGATTTGCCCCGCGCGCGCATCGTTGTCGGTTGCCATGTTGCCGGCAATCGTGTAGGTCTTTGAGGTGCCGGCTTTCACGGTAAACGCTTCGCCGAGTGTCGCTTGATGATTGGAATTAAATGTCTTGGAAACGCCGATTTGCGTGCCATCCTCGCCGAGGAGAACGACGCCGCTAAATACCGCGTCTGCCGCAAGGCTGGTGTGTTCAATGGTTAAGTTGTTCACGACCACATCGCTGGAACCAGCGGTGAGGGTGAACTTCGTATACGGAACGCGCGCCGCGGTTTCAGGAGCAAGCCCTGATGCCGGCTGTTCCGGAGAAGACACAACGAGCCCTGAACCTGACGGAACGACAACAGGCGTACCGCCCGAAGGAGGCGCTACGACAACGCCACCCGTCATTGCGTTAACGCTCTTCATTGTTATAGGACCGAAATACCCGACTGCCGGGGAAATTCCCTGTGCCGCCTGATATTTTGCGAGCGCCGCGCGAGTAGCCGGACCGAAGTATGATGTTTCATTGCCAGCCGAACCCGGACCAGACGACGATACGGTGTGTCCTTTGCTGTTAAGGAACTTCTGAAGGTCCTTAACATCGCTCCCCGTAGAACCAACCGTAAGGTTGCGAGCGAATGTTGCTGATACGGTCGTCCCCGCTGAAGGAGAAGAAACCGCCGTGCGCGCCTGCGCCGCCTTGTCGGGAGAAATGATGCCCAAGCTGATGAAGAGTTCCACCAGGTCTTTGAGCGACATGCTCTGCGCGTTCGCCACTTGCACAAACGCTCCGGCAAAGAGAACTGCCGCTACCCCAACACCCACAAGTCCTACTGCGAGCCATTTTGTCTTGGATGTATAAATGGTATTCATAATAAACATAAATAACTAACTAATTAAGTAACTGAATAATTCGCCTCTCGGTATTTATTAATAAACACAATAATGCCGAGAGAAAAATTATGTTTTTTCATAAACCGCGACTGCGGAGCGCGCGCGTTCGACGCGCACACGCTCAAAGCGGTTTGGTATCCCTCACCAGTTTTGGAAACTGGTGAGGGATCCAACTCTCCTTTTCCTTTTTCCTGTCATCGCCAACAGAAATAAAAAGAGCTTGTTGGTAACTGAAGTAACAAATGCGCATGATAAAAGGTTTACCCTTATAGCACAACGCATATCTGCTATCCTATACTACTGCGTATGAAGTTGTCAACGAACGCAGAAGTCATTGTACCGCGCATGCCCATACGCACGCAAAATCTTGGTGTGGATAACCCACACCAACAGAGTATTGCACGGCTCTAAAAAGCCGTCAATTACGCGTCTTTTCCCCTTCCAAACAAGAGCGGCTGGACAAACGAGTAGGCGCTCCACCTCTTTTCTCCCACCTTTTTCAAAACCCCTTTATCTACCAATTCGTATAATTCGCGTTGAACGGTCTTCTCGCCGCAATCATTCATAAAGGACAAAATTTCTTTAACGGTCAATTTCTTTTTGTCCTTTAGGGCGTCTACAATGGCTCTTTGTCTTGCAAGTCGCCTTTCTACCCTTATATTTATTGTGTTTTTTGCCGTATTTTTTCTTATTAACATAGGGCTTTTTATTTGTCCGTTATCTTTATAAAGGACATTTTGTGCAGAGTCCACATCCTGTATCGGACTTAATAAAACATTCTCGTATTTTCTAAAAGACATTTTGAGCACGCCGCGCGGCCTTCCGCGGGTCGGTTTCCGGCGGAATTCAAAGCCCTCTTTTTTTGCAATCGGCAAGGCGATATCCCCACCCCTTGCTTCAAATATCTTTTCCGTAAAAATAGGGAAGAAACTCTGTATTTCACGCCTCAAGAGGGCGGCGTTTGCTTCTGAAATGGCGCCCCCTTGTTCTCCGACATTCAAGAGCGACACCAGTACGGAAAGACACCCCAAAAAATGCGCGCGATGCAGGGGCTCATTCGTCTTATTTCTATCATCGCGCATAAAGGACATTACGCGCTCAATTAAATCGGTTGCTGATGTCCGTAACTTCCACTTTAATGGCTCACTGTCCGATAGAAAATTGGTTATTAGATAGATAGCGCGAACAAAGTTCTCCACCTTTTTGACTATGAAAATCAAGTACTTTCCGCCTATAAAGGACATATCTGGATAGTCCGTTATTTTATAAAGGACATTACTGTTTGTCCTTGTGTCCTTTATAGTATTCTTGCTCATATAGTTTTGTCCTTTATAAAATCTAACGGACATTTATAAAGGACATTTCTATTATAAAGGACATTTGTCCGTTATCAAGAGATTTTTGCGATAGGAAACAGAAGAACGAAGGAGACAAGGTTGGGAATAGCACCACCACCCCGTCCGCCTCAGGCGGACACCCCTCCTCAGTTGAGGAGGGGATTTTAAGATAAAAACAAAACCTTGACGTGTTATGTGTGTTGTGCTAGGGTACTGACAGAATTCCTTGAATCATTTTAAGGAATGGTTTGGCTCTCGAAAGGGAGCCGTGGTGCACTTTGGAACAATACATAAAATTATAGATCTATGAGACATTATTACTACATCGGTATGGAAAAGACTGATCCTGAGTGGCAAGGTAATGCTCTTCGCCTTTGCCACAAAATTCACGCCGCCTTTAAGGCGAGGACTGGGAGAGACGATTTGGTTGTCGGTAATTATCTCGAATCGTTTGAACAGAAGAACGGTATGCCAACTGGAAGAATCTACCCGGTTGACGTCCGGCTGCGGCATGGCAAATTTGACGAAAGTCTCGCCAAGGAACTTGTTGCTGCCATATCGGAGGTTTACACTTCCTTGGGTGTAGAAATAGTCCGCGAGGGTGACAAAATCTTCACCGTCTGTGAATCAGAAAGATTTTTGATCGGTTACAGGATGGAGGGAGCCTACGATTACGGCATGAAAATTCTTCCAGGCGACATCGCCGTCTTCGCTTGGTATGAAGATGAACTGGAAGAGATTAACCGATCTGTTCGTTTATAGCATGCGAACACTCTCAAGATTGAATGTAACATTGCCGCGATCTGAAATATGGTCGCGGTTTTTCTTTTGCGACATTTTAAATCTCCTCCTCAGTTGAGGAGGAGTGCCGACGCTTTTTCTGAAAAGCGGAGGCGAGGCGGTGGTGTTTAAGATTGTAAATGGAAAGTTGAGGAGGAGTACCCAGCACTTTCGGGAGAAAGTGCTGGGGGAGGTGGTAGTATTAAACTATGCCCACCATTCACAACCTTTCGATTCTAAAAGAACGCAGAAGAGAATTGCGCACTCATGGAACTCTAGAGGAATCAATTCTGTGGAATCATTTGAAAAACAAATTGTCCGGATTTAAGTTTCGCCGCCAGCACAGTATCGGCAATTTTATCGTTGATTTCTTTTGTTCTGCAAAGCGGCTCATTATAGAGTTGGACGGACACAAACATAAAGAAAGAGACGCCTCTGCATATGACAAAGAACGGACTGCGTACCTCAACGAACGCGGTTATACTGTCATGCGTTTTTGGAACAATGAAATTGAAGAAAACTTGGAATCTATTTTATCCAAAATTAACTCGGCGTTGGATTATTAAATCCCCTCCTCAGTTGAGGAGGGGTGTCCAGCACCACTTTTCTCAAAAGTGGTGCTGGACGGGGTGGTGGTGTTTTTTTAGAACCAACCCCCTCCCCTTCGTCCGCCTTATAGGCGGACTCGGTACTCCCCCTCAATCGAGGGGGAGATTTGGAAACATACAGAAAAAGGGGGTGGTTGTAAAATAAATATGTTACTATTTACCACATCATGGCAAAACGAAATAAGGAGAAAACACGCTCGGTAAAACCGGAAACATGGCGTGGTATTGGGGCGGTACTTCTTTTTGCTTTTGCGCTTTTTGCGGGGCTCGCGGGGTTGCACAAAGCCGGTGCGGCCGGTGATGAGTTTTTTGAAATATTCTCAAAAATATTCGGCATCGCGTATACCTTCGTTCCTCTTATATTCCTTGGCGGTAGTATATTGCTCTTCCGCCCGCGAGAAAGCGAGGCGAAAGTGCCTCTCATTAAAGCGCTGTGCGCGCTTGTTTTCGTGCTCGCAGCCCTCGGGCTCACCGAACTTTTTCTCCCCGCGCGCGGCGGACTTGCGGGAATCGCGATTGCCAGTGTTTTCGTTTCCCTCTTTGACCGCTACGCGAGTATAGTGATACTCGGTGTCCTCTCGCTCGTACCGCTTCTTATTCTCTTCAATGTCCCCCTTTCGTTTTCGCCGTTCATAGCGGTGTGGCAAAAAATATTCGGCGCTCTGCGCCCGCCGTTGCGCATTGAAGGTGAAACGGCTGAGACAGAAATCTCGGATGAGAATGAAGCAGATGAAACGGAAGAAAACAAAATGGAATCCGCAAAAACATCCGAACCGGCGGTAGTGCAGGATGAAAACAACTGGCAACCGCGAAAATCCGCGCGCATTAAGTTTGGCGCATACGAGCCCCCGCCGCTCTCTCTTTTGGAGCGCGACCAAGGAAAACCTGATGTCGGCGACATCAAAGCGAATTCAAATATTGTAAAGCGTACACTCCGCAACTTCGGCATTGAGGTAGAGATGGACGAAGTGTCTATCGGACCCTCAGTTACGCGCTATGCGCTGAAGCCCGCGGAAGGAGTGAAGCTCGCGGCGATCGTCGCGCGGCAAAATGACCTCGCGCTCGCGCTTGCCGCACACTCTATCCGCATTGAAGCGCCGATTCCGGGCCGCTCGCTCGTCGGCATTGAAATCCCAAATCAAGCGCGCGCCACGGTGCGGCTCGGCGCGCTTGTAGGAAACGAAGAGTTCGCATCGTCCGATAAGCCGCTCCTCTTTGCGCTCGGTAAAAGCGTTGCGGGAAAACTGCATTTTACGAACCTCGCAAAAATGCCGCACTTGCTCATTGCCGGAGCGACGGGTTCGGGAAAATCGGTTGCAATTCACACGCTCGTCGCCTCGCTCATTTACCGCAATTCCCCCGAAGCGCTCTGTTTTATGTTTATTGACCCAAAGCGAGTGGAATTAACACTCTACAACGGCATACCGCATCTCCTGACGCCGGTGATTACCGATGCGAAAAAAGCGATACAAGCCCTGCGATGGGCGGCAAAAGAAATGGAACGGCGATACAACATTTTAGAAGGAGAATCGGTGCGCGATATTGATTCGTACCACAAAAATGTATTTCTTCCGGCGCGCGACAAGGCGGACCCGATGCCCTATATCGTTATCATTATTGATGAACTGGCGGACATTATGTCTACCTATCCGCGCGAGCTTGAGGGGGCCGTCGTGCGGCTTGCGCAAATGAGCCGCGCAGTGGGCATCCACCTCGTACTATCTACCCAGCGTCCGTCGGTGAATGTCATCACCGGTCTTATCAAGGCGAACATCCCTTCGCGCATCGCGCTGCAAGTCGTTTCGCAAATTGATTCGCGGACTATTCTTGATACTTCCGGCG
>CAYORD010000002.1:0-4853 GCA_964406265.1 uncultured Candidatus Saccharibacteria bacterium
TTTGAAACACTTGATGGGCTCAAAAAGATTACATTGGCAAAACCGCTCAAGATTCATATTAAAATTGATACGGGGATGCATCGGCAAGGATTTATGCTTAATAACTTAAAGAAAGTCATTAAGAATTTTCAATTACCAATTTTCAATTTTCAAATTGAGGGGCTGTACACCCATTTCGCAAATGCGAAAAACCCTGCGTTTCCGAAAGATACGCGCGCTCAGATTGCGGAGTTTGAGCAGTGGATTGCGGAGTTTAAAAAAGCTGGACTTAAACCGATTGTACACGCATGCGCGACTGCTGGCGCAATGTTCTTTCCAGAAGCGCATTACGATATGGTTCGCATCGGCATCGGGCTCTACGGCCTTTGGCCAGCGCGCGAAGCGCGCGCGTTTCTGCAAGACAAAATATCGTTGCACCCAATACTTGAATGGAAATCAATAGTTAGTGAAATAAAATTGCTTCCGAAAGGCGCGCGGGTTGGCTATGACTTTACGGAAATCTTACAAGCAGACAAAACTATCGCCATTGTTCCAGTAGGGTACTGGCACGGCTACCCGCGCGCGCTTTCCTCAATCGGCCGCGTGCTTATACAAGGGAAAGAATGCAAAGTAGTCGGCCGCGTTTCAATGGATATGTTAACGGTTGATGCAACAAAAATAAAAAATCTGCGTATTGGAGACGAAGTAACCATTATTGCGAAAAACCAGAATTCTCCCGCATCCGCGGAAAGCATTTCGCTTATTACCGACAGTTCGTGGTACGAAGTCGTTACGCGCCTGAATCCGCTTATCAAACGCATCTACTGCTAGATTACGACATCCTCACATTCTCAAGTTTATAAGGATGTTTTTTATATGTTTCGAGTGGATGAGAAAGAAATATCCTCTCCATTATTTATTGGTGAATATAGTGTTTATAGATGCCAGGTTTAAGCATAATTCTCTAGATTTTTCGCGTTTGGTAATCAGCGGGTGCGGAGGCAAAGTATTGTTCGAGTGTTTCGCGCGAGAGAAGGCCGCGCTGGGCGCCGATGTCTTGGACGACAAATGCGGAGTTGATTGGCGCGAGGCGGAGTGCCTCCAAAGGAGTTTTGCCGAGCGCGAGATAGGAAGTGAATGTTGCGGCAAACGCATCGCCGGCACCGGTGCGCTCAAGGGGCGGCTTGGGGTCGGGGTAGGCGGGCATAAAATATGCGCCGCTTTCGTCCGTTATATACGCACCGTTCGGTCCGTCAGTCACGCACACGATTTTTGGTCCGAGTGCGCGTAATGTATCAAGCAAAACTCTTATTCGGGGCACGGACGAGTTTTGTGTAACAATCTTCTCCGCCTCCTCGCGGTTTACAAACAGCGCCTCCGCGCGCTCGTAGAGCGCGCGGAGGTTTTCCGTTCCGAGTGAAATCTGAAGAGTGCCCGGCTGAAATGCAAATTTTACTGACGGGTTTTTCGCAAGATAATCGGCGATGTCATTGTGATATTTTTTGGTACCGCTTCCGATTGAAGAAAGGTAGAGCCAACGCGCGGGTGGGAGCGCAGGCAATACATACGGATATGATTCATGCTTGACCAAAATGGTGCGTTCTGCGCCGTACCAGAGCACGAAGTGGTAATTTGTTTTTATGTCTTTGTGCGCGGTTATCAATTCCGTACCGACTTTTTCTTTTTTCAATACTTCAAGGCACGCGCCGCCGCGCGCGTCGTTGCCGAGGTTTGACACGAGCCACGCGGAAAGACCAAGGCGCGCCGCGCATACCCCAGCGTTTGGGGAATTGCCGACAGCATGCACTTCGGTGAGGGATTCATACGGAATCTTGTCGGCAAAACGCACACAGAGCTCGCACGCATCCGTGTTCACTTTGCAATGCACCTGCGCGTCAGTGAGCCGTATAAAAGCATCGGTTGTAATGTCGCCGATAGCAAGAAAATCAAGTTGTTGCATATTGGAAAGTATAGCATTTTCTTTCTGTCATTACCTCCTGCCCTTGATTAAGGGGAGGTGCCGAGTCCGCGAGGCGGAGGGGTGGTTTCGTCGCTGAAGTCCCACCCCCTCCCCCCTCGCTTCGCTCGGGGTACTCCCCCTTAGAAAAGGGCGAGAGGCAGAATTATTTTGTGTGATATACTATATTCATGCAATCTCTTCGCGAATGTATCGCAGAAGCGGCGTCAGCGAAGCGCGCCGTCGGGCATTTTAATTTTTCCAATCTGGAAACCTTGCGCGCTATTGTGGAAGCGGCACGCGCGGTTGGCGTGCCGGTTATTGCAGGGCTTTCCGAAGGCGAACGCAGTTTTGTGGGGCTTGCGCAGGCGGTTGCACTCATCAAAAGTTTTCGCGAGGAGTACCAACATCCCGTTTTCTTGAACGCAGACCATTCATATTCTTTTGAGAAAGCAAAAGAGGCGATAGATGCCGGGTTTGACGCGGTTATTGTAGATGGCGCGGGGTTGCCGTTTGCGGAAAATGCCGCTATGACCAAAGAATGCGTCGCCTATGCAAAAAAATGCGGACGCGATGTAATAGTTGAGGGCGAGCTCGGGTTCATCGGCAAGGCATCGCAGGTGCTCAAAAAGATTCCCGAAGGAGTCAAAATATCTCCCGAATATTTAACAACACCCGAAGATGCGGTACGGTTTGTGCAAGAAACGAAAGTAGATTTGTTTGCTCCCGCCGTCGGCAATATCCATGGAATGCTTGAGGGCGGCGTAGACCCGGCGCTTGATATCGCGCGTATCCGCACAATTCGCGAAGCGGCTCCCGTGCCGCTCGTGCTCCACGGCGCATCGGGCAACAGCGCGGCGGATGTTCGCGCGGCAATTGCGGCGGGAGTTGCGGTGGTGCATATTAATACCGAATTGCGCGCGGCGTATCGGAGGGGGCTCGTGCGCGGTTTGGAAGAAAACCAGGAAGAGCTCGCGCCGTACAAGTACCTCAAAGAGCCGCTCCGCGCCGTTCAAAAGGTCGTAGAGGAAAAATTACAGATTTTTAATACATGACAAACATTTTTGTTACACGACAGATTCCGGCAAACGGACTGACACTGCTCCGCGGGAAAGGTTTTACGGTGGATGTCTCTTCCAAAAACCGACCACTTACCAAGCGCGAGCTTATCAAAACACTTCGCATGGGTCAGTACGACGGCGTGCTCTCTCTTTTGACGGACACTATTGATGCGGAAGTGATGGATGCCGCTCCGTCAGTAAAAATCTTTGCAAATTACGCCATCGGCTTTAATAATTTTGCTCTTGAAGCGGCGAAAACGCGCGGTGTTGCACTTACCAATACGCCGGGGGGCGGCGCGGAGCGGGTGGCGGAGCACGCGTGGGGGCTTATACTTGCGCTTTCGTGCCGCATTGTGGAAGGGGATGCGTATGTGAAGAAAGGAAAGTACAAGGGCTGGGACCCGATGCTTCTCCACGGCACTTCGCTTGCCGGAAAGACGCTCGGCATAATCGGTACGGGGCACATCGGCGCCGATGTAGCGCGCCGCGCCATACATGGGTTTATGATGAAAGTCGCCTACTACGACATTGTGCGAAATGAAAAACTGGAAAAGGACTTTGGAGCCGTATTTTACCCAACTGTTGAAGGGGTGCTTCGGGTTGCCGATGTCGTTTCGCTCCATGTGCCGCTTATTGCGGAAACTAGACATCTGATGGACAGGAAACGGATTGGCATTATGAAGAAAACCGCATATCTCGTCAATACTTCGCGCGGTCCTGTAGTTGATGAAAATGCGCTCGTAGACGCGCTTAAAAGCGGCGTCATCGCAGGCGCGGGACTTGATGTGTTTGAGTTTGAACCAAAACTCGCCAAGGGGCTCGCGAAACTGCCGAATGTAGTACTCACCCCGCACATCGCGTCGGCGACCAAAGAGGCGCGCCATGATATGGCGCGCCTCGCCGCGGAAAACCTCATCGCGTTTTTTGAAGGCAAAACGCCGCCGAACCTGATATAGTAAGTTATAAACACCCGCTGTTTGCCTCCAGAACACACCAGGTGTTAGAATACCTCCGTGGTTCAGGTTGATTTTAATGAAGAAGAGCGCCTTCGCCGCGAAACCGTTTCGGGAAGCGGAACGGCTCCCGGATTGTCGGGGTGGTTCATACGGCATGGCTTTGCCGCTGACGAGAAGCAGGCAAATCAGGTTTTGGTCATTGTGTTAATTGGTGTGTCAGTTATCGCGTCAATTTTTGTGTGGATAGGACGCGGCGCTCCGTAAACAAAATAATTTCAAATTGTTTTTATAAATAAAATAAAAAACATGAAAAAAAATGAACAACGCGGATTTACGCTCATAGAACTTCTGGTCGTCATTGCCATTATTGGTTTGTTGGCGAGCGTTGTGTATGCCACGCTGGGGGGTGCGCGTAAAAAAGGACGCATTGCTGCAGCACAGTCGGCTTTGCGTGGAATGGTTCCGGCTCTTTCGGCTTGTCTAAACGATGATCTAGATATTACGCCGGCTGCCGGTACTGCGCCCACTCCCGCCGGCGCGACCTGTGCGAATCAGTCCGCATGGCCAGCCTTACCGCCTGGATGGTCTTATACCACGGCATGGACATCAACAAAGGGTGTCTCGTTCAAAGTGGTTGCTACCAGCGCCGGCGATTCAACGACCATTACTTGTACAGAAAGCGGATGCACGACGACCCCGTAAATGCTATAGTGGCGGTATGGTTATTACCTACTACGGTTTAGAGTGTTTCAAAATTCAGTTTGGCGACTTGGTGCTCGCGTTTAATCCTCCGGGAAAAGATTCTACGCACAAAGCGCCGAAGTTTGGCGCCGATATTGCATTCGTTTCTGCCGCGCACCCTGATTTAAACGGCGTTGAGAATGTCTCATTTGGAGGGCG
>CAYORD010000002.1:4863-7831 GCA_964406265.1 uncultured Candidatus Saccharibacteria bacterium
CCCTTTTTTAATACAGGGAGCTGGCGAATATGAGCTCAAAGGCATTACCGCGCGGGGATTTACGACTGAAACGCAATATGGCGCAGAAAAAGAGAAAAGAAACAATACGGTCTATACGGTTACTCTAGAAGGCATGACACTGGTGTTTCTGGGCGCGCTTTCGGATGCGACGCTTTTGCCGACAACAAAATCGGCGCTTGACGGTGCAGACATTCTCTTTATACCGGTCGGAGGAGACGGAGTACTTAATGCGGATCAGGCCTATAAGCTTTCGGTTGCGCTTGAACCCGCCGTTGTCATTCCTATGCATTATGGCACAGAAGAGAATAAAGAATTCAGGCGTTTTCTAAAAGAGTGTGGCGCGGAAAAGACCGCGCCGGTGGAAAAATTAACGCTCAAGAAAAAAGATGTGGAAGGCAAAGAGGGCGAAGTGGTCGTACTGAAAATCAATTAAATGTTCGGACTGTTTGAAAAGTTGCAGGATTCAGAAAACGCATCGCGTGAGCGCGCGGCCTTTATCGTCGCGCTTCTTTTGACGGGGGCGATTGGAACCGCATGGTTTTATTTTTCCAAAAATCCGTTGGTTGGCGCTTCTTATGTAGCGGAAAACGCGAACGCGATTTCAACGCCGACCGATGATGTAATCGGTCCCTTTTCGCGTTTCAGAGCAGAAATGGCGGATGCGGCAGTGTTTCTTGCGAACCAGGTACGCAACATTAGCGGTTTATGGAAAGAATTCCAATTCGGTAGTCCGGTAGAGTTTCAAAGGGAAGAAGATGAAACACCCTGATTCACTTTTCTACCTAATGTCTTGTTAGATCTTTTGCTGTGTGGTATACTTGTTTCTGTGCCGCGTTGGATAGCTACTCCAGCTCCATTTTACTTACACAAAATGGGGTTGGAGAGGAAAGTCCGAACACTTACGCTCCCGTGAAAACGGGAAGTTAAAAAGGTAGCAGGTAACGCCTGCCCCCCCGACGGAAGCGTCGGGGGAGAGATGCGAACAGAAACGACCCGGTTAAGTCCGGCTGAAACGGCAAAATTCTTACCCGAGTGCAAGTCCGTGTCCGCCGATGAGGCGGAAGTGACGCTACAGGTTGTTGGCGACAACAATCGCAGATAAATTGCTATCGTCCACAGAATTCGGCTTATAGATGCGGCATGACAGATGAAAAACCACTCCGCACAAACGGAGTGGTTTTTCTTGCCTCTTCGGCAAGTCGCCGATGAGGCGACTTTTTCATTTGGTTTTGATATACTCATTCATGTATAGGTTACCAATTTAATTTTTTATATTTTTATGGACGAGAACATTGTTGATGTAAAAGATGAAATTACGATGGATTCCCACCGTTCTTCTTTTTTTGATACCGCGGCGCGCTGGATTCTCCTTGCTTCTTTTTTTCTTATGCCAGTATTTGCTATTCCATTGGCGAATGTTCCTTTTGGTTTTTCTAAAACAGCGCTTTTTATGATTTTGACTGCGCTCGCCGCAGGCCTATGGGCGATTGCACGCCTCCGAGACGGTACGATTTCATTTCCGCGCACTATGCTTTTTCCGATACTGTTTATCTTGACTGTCGTCAGCATTATCTCAACGCTTGCGTCAGGCGCGATTGCCTTTTCGTGGAGCGGCGTGTTTTTTAATTCCGGTTCACTTGCCTTTTTGATAACGCTCGCGGTATTCCTCTTTTTATTTGCCTCTCTTATCCGCTCCGCCGAAGAGGTTTTTTATGCCTATCTTCTGTTTTGCATTTCCGCCGGACTGGTCGCGCTTTTCCATCTTATCCGATTTGTCGGCGGTCCGGACCTACTGTCGTTTGGTTTTTTTACCGGAACAACAAATACCTTGCTTGACCGCTGGAACGACCTTGCTGTCTTTTTCGGCGCGGTCGCTATATTCGCGCTTTCCACACTGGAGTTTATGAATCTGCGCGCGGGGTTGCGCCTCTTGTTTATGGTGGCGCTTTTTGCGTCTCTCCTCATTCTTGCCGTGGTGAATATGACGCTCGTGTGGTTATTGGTCGGCGCTTTCGCATTGGTATTTTTGGTCTATCTCATATCATTTAAGCATGTGTCGCACGCAAGCGTTGAAGATGTACGCTCTGCGGTTGGGCATGGGACGGAAGAACCAAAAGAAAAAGTACCGCCAACTTCTTCTGCTGTGAGTGCTCGGAACATTCCTCTCATCTCGCTTTCGGTATTTGTCTGCGCTATTGTTTTTGTGATTTTTGCAGGACGACTCAGCGATACCATCTCGAGTCGGTTGCATATCGCCGTTTTTGAGGCGCGGCCGTCTTTTGGTGCCACACTCAATGTGGCGCGGCAGACGCTTGCCGTGTCTCCCTTTTTTGGAGCCGGTCCCAACCTCTTTACGCGGCAGTGGCTGCAGTTTAAGCCGCTTGGCGCCAACCAGACGATTTTCTGGAATACCGATTTTTCATCAGGTGTCGGCTTCCTTCCGACTTTCCTCGTAACGACCGGCCTTTTGGGCGCCGGCCTCTGGCTTCTGTTTCTCGGGGTTTACATTTGGACGGGGTTTCGGTTTATTTTATCCGTTTCTGCCGATAAAGTAGGGCGGTATCTCGTCGCCGCCTCTTTTCTTCCGGCGCTTTTTTTGTGGTGCGTGCTTTTCTTTTATTCTTCCGGTCCGGTTATTCTAGTCCTTGTCTTTGCGCTGACTGCCCTATCGCTTTCGGCATTGTACGGCGCAGGCGCGCTCAAAGAGCAGGCGATAACGATTGCAAAAAATCCAACGGTTTCTTTTGCTACCGTGCTTGCGCTCATTTTGTTCCTGATCGGCGATGCGGCATTTGCGTATGGCGTAGGTAATCGATTTGCGTCGGCGATATCATATCTTCATGGTATTCGTGTTGCAAATGAAAAAGGCGATATGGGTGAAGCGGAACAGCTGATCTCCCGCGCGGCTAGACGCTCTCCTGCAGATATATATTTACGCACACTCACC
>CAYORD010000002.1:7841-20064 GCA_964406265.1 uncultured Candidatus Saccharibacteria bacterium
TCGCTCGCGCGTATGAACGCGCTCTTGTCTCAAAGCAACGCAACAAACGCTGATGCGACACGCGAGGAATTTCAACGCATTCTTGGCGCGGCGATTGAGTACGGAAAAGGAGCAATCGCGCAGGAGAGCGGCAGTTATGAAAATTGGCTTGCGCTCGGTCGGGTGTATGAGGCAGTCGTTCCACTCAAAATCGCCGGCGCGTATGAAGGCGCGCGCGCCGCATACGAAGAGGCCTTGAAGCGTAATCCAAGAAGTCCGGCGATTTTTCTCACTATTGCGCGGCTGGAAGCGGCGAAAGGCGACGGCGTTCGCGCCAGGGAGTTCATCGGGAAATCGCTCCAAGCAAAGTCGAATTATACGGAGGCCATATTCTTCCTTTCACAATTGGAAGTGCAAGAGGGAAACATTCCTGCCGCAATCCAGTCGGTTGAGGCCACGGTGATACTGGCGCCGAACGACTCGGTCCTTCGTTTCCAGCTTGGGCTCTTGAAGTACAATGAAAAGGATTTTCGCGGAGCTACCGATGCCTTTGAGCGTGCCGTCGCACTCAACCAAAATTACGCGAATGCCCGCTACTTCCTCGGACTTTCTTACGATAAACTGAATCGTGAACGGGATGCGATCGCCCAGTTTGAAGTGCTGGTAAAAACCAATCCGGACAATAAAGAAGTCGCGCTTATTTTAGGTAATCTCAAAGCAGGCAGAGCGGCATTTGCGAATGCGGTTCCGCCGGTTGATGAAAAACCGGAAAAACGCTCCACGCTTCCTGTTAAAGAAAAAGATCGGAGTAACGAATAGTTGAATGATTGAATGAATAATGGTCAAACGGCTTCTCACATTTTTTCACGCGGATGTGCACGGGCTCCATGAAGCCGCTTATCTTTTGGGTATGTTCGCATTTCTCTCGCAAGCACTCGCGCTTTTGCGGGACCGTTTGTTCGCGTCTGCATTTGGCGCGGGCGAATTACTTGACGCATACTACGCGGCATTTCGCATTCCTGATTTGATTTTGGTCGGCGCCGCATCCATCGTGTCCGCTTCAATTCTCATCCCGTTTTTGGTGGAGAAAATGGAGAAAGATAGCGATGGCGGAAGACAGTTTATAGACGCGGTGTTCTCGGCTTTTTTTATTGGAATTGTCGGGATATCGCTCGTTGCGTTTTTCTTTGCTCCATTTTTGGTGCGAACTTTTTTCCCAGCCACGCTCGCTTCAGTTGAGTTTTTCAATACGATAGTTGAACTGACGAAAATTATGCTTCTTCAGCCGATATTTCTTGGCATCTCCAATTTACTTGGAAGCATTGTACAGGCGCGCCGGAGATTTTTTGTGTATGCCGTGAGCCCCCTGCTTTACAATATCGGCATTATCGGCGGGGTTGTGTTTTTGTATCCGCTGTTAGGAATATCGGGGCTCGCGTGGGGAGTCGTCGCAGGGGCATTTCTCCACCTTGCGGTTCAAGTACCCATGGTTGCAGCGGTTGGACTTCTTCCGCGCCCGACGACGAGCTTTCGATTCTCTGAATTACGGCGAATCGTATGCGTGTCGCTTCCGCGCACGGCTGCGCTCGGCGCGTCCAATCTAGTGACGCTCGCGCTGCTTTCCATTGCATCGGCGCTCGGCGCCGGTTCTATCGCCGTATTTACGCTCGCATGGAATTTGCAGTCGGTGCCGCTTTCAATTATCGGGGTGAGTTATTCGCTCGCCGCATTTCCGACGCTCGTGCGCTTGTTTTCCAAAAAGAGCAACGGAGAATTTCTTGGGGCAGTGTCCTCGTCGCTCAAACACATCGCTTTTTGGTCGTTTCCCGCCGCTTCACTTTTCATCGTGTTGCGCGCGCAAATTGTCCGCGTCGTCTTGGGCGCGGGGGCGTTTAGCTGGACGGATACGCGTTTGACTGCGGCGGCACTCGCGCTGTTCGCCGTTTCCGTTGCGGCACAGGGAATTATTTTGCTTTTGGTACGCGCACACTACGCGGCGGGGGAGACCAGCCGCCCGTTTTGGGCAAATATTTTTTCAGGGGCGCTCACGGTCGCGCTCGGTTATGGGCTCGCAGCGTGGTTTG
The DNA here is from genome assembly GCA_964406265.1 of uncultured Candidatus Saccharibacteria bacterium. Classification (GTDB taxonomy): domain Bacteria; phylum Patescibacteriota; class Minisyncoccia; order Phycocordibacterales; family UBA10002; genus UBA10002. The sequence goes on from CAYORD010000002.1 coordinate 9,905, forward strand.
CGCGCGATAGTTCTTTTCGGTTTTTTATTGAAGCGCTCCTGCGCGTCGCGGATGTCCAGGGAACTCCCGCACTCGCGCTCCCGCTCGCGTATTCACTCGGCGCGCTCGCAAACCTCGCGCTTTTGTGGGGTATGTTTTCGCGAAGCCACGGCGGCCTGTGGGAGCGTGTGCGACGGCCGCTTTGCGAGAGCGTATCTGCTGCGATTATTGCGGGAGCGGTTGCCTATGTCGGGTTAAATCTGTTTGACAATTTCTTTAACTTGCAAAAGGTATCTGGAATATTTATGCAGGGGTTTTTGGCGGGGATTCTCGGTATTTTCGCATGGGTAGCGGTACTCTATGCGCTTAAAAGCCGAGAACTGGCGGATGTATGGGCGACCGTGCATCACAAAATCTGGCGCGCGGAAACAGTTGCCCCAGACCCCGTCGAAAATCCGACATTATAGTCCATCTCTTTTTTTCCTTCGGGGATAACGCGAGTTATGATGAGTTTTCCATCTTCAAATTCCGCGTCTTTAATAATGACGCGCTTGTTGTTTTTGATGAAATAAGTTCCCACAGAACTTTCAAACGCGCGGATTTTGAGAAAGTTCTGGTACGGGTCACCGGCAAGGTCAAGTAGCCCGTCTTTTTTTATGAATTTTCTGGTGTAGGTTGCTTTGCTTTCGTCTTGCGGTACTGCGTTTATTTCCCCCGCAATCCATTTTGGTATGGTTTCTGCGAGCAGTTTCCCTCCTTCTTCTGCAAGTTCTTTTCTTAGCCCGCTCGCTTTTGGAATATTTGGACTTTGGCTACTGTGTTTTGTGTTTTCCAATATTCGCTGTGCGAGTATTGGCCCGTGGTCCATTTTCTCGTCCATCTTCATAATCGTGACGCCGACTTCTTTTTCATCCGCCAGAATTTGGCTCTCAATAGGGGATGGGCCGCGGTATTTTGGCAGAAGCGACGGGTGTACATTAAGCGCGCCGTATTTTGGAATATCCAAAATCGCTTTCGGAATAATTTTTCCGTATGACGCAACGATGAAGAGATCAACGGCAACATCGGGTGTCAATTCAAAAGAAACTTGGATTTTATTTTCTTGCGCCCAGAGTTTTGCAGGAGAGGGGAGAACTTTCAAGCCGCGCCCTTTTGGTTTGTCCGGCATGGTCACGACGAGTGAAGGAAGAAAGCCCGCGCGTTTGAGTTCATCAAGCACAGTAACGGAAAAATCATCGGTACCAAAAAATACAAATTTCATTTTTTTAATTCTCTCGGCGGGATATCAATAATATCGGTTGCTTTATCGGTGAACAAAATGCCGTTGAGGTGGTCCACTTCATGTTGGAAGATTTGCGCGAGAAGGCCAGCGGCGCCGCGCGTCACTTTTTTTCCGTTTTCGTCGTATGCCTTGAGCGTAACCTTCGCCGCGCGTTCCACCTGCCCGTAGAGGTAGCGGAGCGACAAGCACCCTTCCTCAACCGTCTGTTTTTCTTTTGATACTTTAGCAAGTATCGGGTTTATAAAAATTGCATCGTGTAGGGCCTCTGATCGGCGGGCCTGCCCGACTACATTCAGGCGGGCGATGCGGGCGAGCACTTTTCCGGATACAATAAAAAGGCGCGCCGGCTCGCCGATTTGCGGAGCCGCGAGCGCAACGCCGTCGTCTTCTTGCGCGAGCGCTGCGCTCATGTCAGCAAGTATTTTACGCATTTTTTCTGTTTTTATATCAGTAAGCGGCACCGCATGCGCTACGGCGCGAAGCGTTTTCTCATCTTTGACGATTTCTGCAGCGTGTGTCGGCATATCTGCATTATATCATGATTTAAGCACTCCGAAAAACTTTTTGCTGAAGCTCGCGGACCTTTCGCACTCGCCGAAAAGCCAATAGAGGTCTTGCTCTTTAAGATGCCGCACCAATCCGTTTATCTGTCCCCATGTCGCCGACTTCCACTTTGTACCGACCCTCTCTGCGTTTATTTTGTCCGTAAATCGCTGAATAAGCTCTTGCCGTTCGCTCCTCGCGCCGCGCCCCACTTCCGCGCGGCGCTTCTTCATTTCTTCCAGATATGTTTTCGGTATCTCCATTTCGGCAGTATATCAAAAACACGCCATCGTCTAACAAAAACCCCCGCCGAAAGGCGGGGGTTTTTGTGTGGTCCCGGCGGGATTTGCACCCGCTTCATCGGGTACCAACTCCGATATGTTACTTCATACACTGCGGGCCCGCAGGTCCACGGTTAAATTATACCAAAGAAAAGACCCCTTGAAAAAGGGGCTTTTTCTTTGGTACCCGATGTTTATACGGTCCATAATGTATGAACCATATCGGTGGTACGCTTTAGTATAGCGCCGCATTTTTCCGTGTCAAATGTAGGTGTGGATAAAAAATAGAGAGAAGAGTACAATACGATTCCTATGGCGGATGATTTTTTTATCGTGCAGGGGCTTGGCGGGAAGCGCACCCTCTCCGGCGAATTGCCGGTACGCGGCTCCAAAAACGCGGCGCTACCGGCGATGGCTGCCTCGCTTCTTTTTGACGCGCCGCTTGCGCTCGGAAATGTGCCTTTGATTGAAGATGTAAAAGTGCTTGGCGAAATGCTGGAAGAACTCGGCGCCGAAGTGAAACGGAATAGTAATGGCGATTTAGTGATTGATGCCCGAAAAGCAAGTGCCACGGCGCTCCCACGCGAGCTCGCCAAGAGAATGCGCGCGTCCGTTATTCTTGCCGGCCCCATGCTTGCGCGGTTCGGAGAAGTCGCGTTTCCGCACCCAGGCGGGTGCGTCATCGGCGCGCGGCCAATAGACCTCTTTTTGGAAGGGTTTCAGAAGATGGGCGTCGCGTATGAAGAACGCGAAGGCGAATACCGGCTCCGCGCGCCTAGGGACGGGTTACGCGGAGCGGATATTTTTTTCCGCCAGCCGACGGTAACCGGCACGGAGACGCTCTTGCTCGCCGCGTCGCGCGCGCGCGGAAAGACGCTTTTGCGCAACACGGCGCTCGAACCGGAAGTCATCTTTCTTGCGGAACTTTTGCGCGCCGGAGGCGCGCACATAAAAGGTGAAGGAACGCCAACGATTGAAATAGCAGGAATGGACAAGCCGCTTCGCGTTCCTCGCTCCGTGGCGCAAATCATTCCAGATAGGATTGAGACCGGAAGCTTTCTCATCCTCGCCGCGCTCGCCGGAAAGGACATTTTAATAACGCATTGCGTGCCGGAGCATATCCGGATTTTGATTGAGCTGTTGTGCGGCGCCGGAGTGGATATTGAAGAAAAAGCAAACGCGCTTCGTGTGCGTGCGCCTGCAAAGAAAAGTGCTCCGTATAAAAGTTTTTCCATAAAAACGCACGAGTACCCCGGCTTTCCAACCGATTTGCAGGCGCCCGCAATGGTATTTTTTACACAGGCAGAAGGCGAGGCATTGGTGCATGAGACGATTTTTGACGGGCGGCTTGCGTACACAAAAGACCTTGCGGCGATGGGTGCGGATATAACACTTTGGGACGCGCATCGCGCGAGCGTCAAAGGTCTGACGCCTCTTCGCGGTAAAGAGCTCCACGGGCCGGATTTGCGCGCGGGGTTGGCGTATGTGATTGCCGCGGTGGTAGCGCGAGGAAAATCAATTGTCTACAACGCGCGCCTGATTGACCGCGGCTACGAGCGTATTGAGGAACGGCTCGCGAAAATCGGTGTTACAATAGAGCGCGTCAGTAATTAAGGATGTCCATTTTTACTAAAAAACTCGGGATTGATTTGGGAACGGCGAATACGCTCGTGTTCGTGCCGGGCAAAGGGATTGTCTTGAATGAGCCGTCGGTCGTTGCCGTGTCAAAAGACGAAAACAAAATCCTCGCGGTGGGGATTGAAGCGAAGCATATGGTTGGGCGCACGCCGGACTCCATCATTGCTTACCGGCCGCTCAAAGACGGTGTAATTGCGGACTATCGCGTAACGGAAGCGATGCTCCGCTATTTTATCGGGAAGGCGCTCGGACCGTGGAATATCTGGAAACCGGAGGTGATGGTGTCGGTGCCTGCGGGCGTTACTTCCACTGAACGGCGCGCGGTCGTAGAAGCGGCAATGCGCGCGGGCGCGAAAAATGCGTTTGTGGTGAAGGAACCAGTGCTTGCCGCGATCGGCGCGGGTATTCCCATCCACGAGCCGGCAGGGCATATGGTGGTAGACATAGGCGGAGGCACGACCGATGTCGCCGTTATCTCGCTTGGCGGCATCGTGTCGTCTACCTCGGTAAAATGCGCGGGCAACCGTTTGGATGCCGCGATCGCCGATTATATTAAAAAGACCTTCAATCTCATTGTGGGGGAGCAGATGGCGGAGGAAATTAAAATTGCGATCGGAAGCGCGGTGCCGATGGACGCGGCGGAAGAGCTCCAGATGCCCGTCCGCGGACGCGATTTTGTAACGGGGCTTCCGCGCACAACCGAAGTGCGCACAAACGACGCCGTAAAGGCCGTCGGGAAGGAACTGCGCGAAATTGTGAAAGCGATGCGCGATGTGTTGCAAGAAACGCCGCCGGAATTGTCGGCGGATATAATTGACCGCGGCATCATTATGACCGGCGGTTCTTCCATTTTGCGCCACTTTCCAGAACTGGTCTTTCGTCGTACGGGAGTGAAGGCAACACTTGCGAAAGACCCGCTCTTTTGCGTCGCAAAAGGCACGGGTATTGCACTCAACCATTTGGATGCTTACAAGAAGAGTATTATCTCAAAAAGATAAATAACACATGCTTGCCATGTCATCTCCAGTTGAAGAAATAAAGGCGCGGTTAGGGGTGGAGGAAGTGGTGGGGGGGTACTTAAAATTAGAGCGCGCGGGCGCGAACTTGAAAGCCAAGTGCCCGTTCCACCACGAGAAAACCGCATCGTTTTTTGTGTCGCCTTCGCGCGGTTCTTTCTATTGCTTTGGGTGCGGAGAAAAGGGTGATATTTTTTCGTTTGTGGAGAAAATGGAAGGCGTTGATTTTAAGGGCGCGCTTAAAATTCTTGCCGAACGCGCGGGCGTACCTCTGACGCGCGTCCGCGCGCAGGAGAGCGATACGCGCGAACGGCTGTTTGCGGTATTGGAAGAGGCAACGCGATTTTTTGAGAATGAATTGACTAAGCGCGCGGACGCGCGCGAATACCTCGCGGGACGCGGCGTATTGCCGAATACGACAGCAATGTGGCGCATCGGGTTTGCGCCCGACTCGTGGCGCGCGCTTCGCGCGCATTTGCTCGCAAAGAAATTTTCGGAGCAAGAGCTTTTCCGCGCGGGGCTTATTAAACAATCTACGGAAAAGAAAGCCGAGCCGTTTGATGTATTTCGCAATCGGATTATGTTTCCCATTTTTGACGGCGCGGGGCGGGTGATTGCGTTTTCAGGACGAATTTTTGGTAAGGAAAGCGAGACAGCGCCAAAATATGTAAACTCACCCGAAACGGAAGTGTGGCGAAAGTCGTCGGCGCTTTACGGCATTCACCGCGCGAAGCACAAAATTCGCGAGCGCGGCTACGCGCTCTTGGTAGAGGGGCAAGTTGATTTGATTATGTGCCACCAAGCGGGTTTTGAAAATGCGGTTGCGGCGTCTGGCACGGCGCTCACGCCGGAACATTTGGATCTCTTGCGACGGTTTTCCGAAAACATTTTGCTTGCGTATGACGCGGACGCGGCGGGGGAGAAGGCGGCGCTTCGCGCCGTGTCCACAGCACTTCAGAAGGGAATGGCGGTGAAGATTGTTGCGCTTTCGGCGAAGGACCCGGCAGATATGATTGCGGAAAATCCCGCTGACTTTGCGACTGCTCTCAAAAATAGTATGCACTTTGTGCGATTTCTTTTGGAGCGCGCGCTTGCGCGGGCGCAGACGGGGCGGGAGCGCGCACGCCTCGTGCGCGAGCAGGTGCTTCCGTTTGTGCGCGACATCAAAAGCGCGATTGAACGCGCAGAGTTTGTGAAGGAGATCGCAACGGCGCTTGAAGTGCGCGAGGATGCGGTTTGGGATGATTTGAAGCGATTACCGTTGCAACAACCAACAACCAACAACCAACAACCAACCAACAAAGTCGGAGATGCGGAACCGGAGGCACTCCGTCTTCTCGCCGGCATTATTTTTTGGCAAGAAAAACTTCCGGAGGGCGAACGAAAGATTGTTCCGGAGAAACTCAAAAAAGAAATAGGCGAACTGTCGGGCGAACTCTCGTTGTTGCTTTCGGCGCTCGGGGAAGGCGAACGCGATACGCATATTTTTGAGGCGGAGGCGCGGTTTGCAAGTTCGCTCTCGCTTGAAAAGGACGCGCGCGCGCTTTTGCTCCACCTTGAAAAGGATATGCTTGAAAAAAAGTCGGCGGATATACTAAATGAACTCACGGTTGCCGAGCGCGCGCGCGCGGACGACGCGCGCCGGCATAAACTCCTCACGGAACTCCAGTCGCTCCGTATGCGAATTGAGGAGATTAAGAAACATTCGCAAAACGAATAGCGCATATCAATATAATCTACGACCGTGCACTATATTGATGTATTGGACACCGATGTTCCAGGGCTTCAAACATCTGGTGTCTTATGGTAGGATTTACTTTTATGGCGAAAAAGGCGAAGAGGACAAACAAAAAGCGCACAAAGAAGAAAGTCCGTCCCGCGCGAAAGCATACGAAAAAGAACGCAGCGCCGCGCAGGCGCGCGGCGCCTAAAAAAACGCGCGCGAAAGGCAAAGACGGCGGCGTGCGCGCGGAGCGGCTTTTGGCGAAAGGCAAGGAGCGCGGATTTGTTACCTATGATGAGATTTTGCGCGAGTTTCCGAACATTGAAGAAGACATTCTTTTTTTGGATACGCTCTATGAACGCCTGCATCAGGCAGGTGTTGATGTGCTTGAAAGCGGGGGAATGTTGAATCTTACCGAGAGCGCGCCAACGAAGCCGGTGTACGCCGGCAGACACGAGGAAAGCGGCTCATCGCACGATTCTATCCAAATATACCTGCGTGAAATAGGGCAGTATCCGCTTATCGGCGCACAGGCAGAAAAGGATTTGGCGAAGCGTATTGCGGTGGGCGATGAAGAAGCGAAGAACTTGCTCGCAAAAGCGAACTTGCGGCTCGTGGTTTCTATTGCAAAGAAATATGTCGGCCGTTCGCCCGACCTGACGCTTCTGGATTTGATTCAGGAAGGGAACCTTGGATTGTTCAAGGCGGTGGAGAAGTTTGATTGGACGAAGGGGTACAAGTTTTCAACCTACGCGACTTGGTGGATTCGGCAGGCGATTACGCGCGCGCTTGCCGACCAGTCGCGCACGATTCGCGTGCCGGTGCATATGGTGGAAACGATTTCCAAATACAAACAGGTGTTCCGCCGGCTCTCAATGGACTTGGGGCGCGACCCGTTGCCGGAGGAGATTGCGACGGAAATGGGCATTGAAACGGAGAAGGTGTATCAGATAGAAAAAATAGACCAAGACACGCTCTCGCTTGAAACGCCGGTCGGAGACGACGGCGACAGCGACCGTTCCACGCTCGGCGATTTTGTGGCGGACGACAAGATACTCTCGCCCGACCACGAGTCCTCGCGGCGCATTTTGCGCGACCAAGTGCGCGAGATTTTGGGGGAACTCTCGGAAAAAGAGCGCCGCATTTTGGAAATGCGGCACGGACTTACCGACGGCATTACGCATACTTTGGAAGAGGTGGGGGGGAAGTTTGGCGTCACGCGCGAGCGCATCCGCCAAATTGAAGCGAAAGCGCACGAAAAAATCCGCCAGCACGACAAGGCGAAGAAATTGAAGAGTTATTAGAAACTCGCAAAACTCTTTTTTGTCGTAAGATGTTTACCATTTATCATTAAGATACGATCGTATCTTAATGATAAGCGAACATACGCTATCTCTCACGATCGTCAAAGATAGTGTATATTTCAGTATTTTGCAAAATAGCTGTATGAAAAAAGAAAAAAACACCACAACACGGAGTTGTTGTAGTGTTTTTGCATGCTACAACGGTTCAAAATGTCCCGTTATTGAATTTTTCTTGCATTTGTTCCACTGATAAATCATTCCGCCCATCACGATGTACACACCAGGCGAACATGTTTGCGCCGCAATAAGCGCACCACCGAGATTGAACTCGGCATCAGTGTCGCGCATACGAGCAGGTTGCAGAGCTCCAGTGAGCACCACGACTTTGTCCGGGCACCGTTTGGCGACGACACGCGCGGTATCAATCATCGTGTCGGTTCCGTGAATTACGACACAGCGGTTGCTGGAGTTGTCTGCACACCACTCCGCGATGAGGTTCCGGTCGTCGTCCGTCATGTCGAGACTGTCTTTTGCTATCGTGGATTCATAGGACACTTTCATGTTGCGGATACCGAGACGAGTTGCGATGTCCTCGACGGCGGACACTTCGGGAAACGAGAAATTTCTCACTCCCGCGCCACTTCCGTACACTTTATCAAATGTGCCTCCTGTGCAAAGAATATTAATTGTTTGCATATATTTCTTTCTGTAAGGTTTGGTTATCTAACAATAGATTAACACTATATGCATATTAAAGCAAACTCGTAGATTTTTTGACTTCTTTTTGGTTTTTTGCGAGAATGGGAGACATGGAACACAAGAAGAATCGCGGGTCGCAGTATGCATTTGTACTAGTGCTTGCGGCGGCGCTCTTTTTTGCGGGAGCGAAGTTTGGCGAGACGCGCCGGCCGTCGATTGAAGGAGCCGTCGGGCTTGCAAACAAAACAGAAGGAATGCCGAATGAAGTGAACTTCGCGCCGTTTTGGAAAGCGTGGAATATTTTGAATGAAAAGTATGTCGGGAACGCCACCACGACACCGCAGGAAAAAGTGTGGGGCGCAATTGAAGGCCTTGCCTCGTCGCTCCAAGACCCATACACCGTCTTTTTGCCGCCCGATGAAGCTGCGATGTTTCAAAGCGAGATTCAGGGCAACTTTGAGGGAGTCGGAATGGAGATTGACTCGCGCGACGATGTCATCGTCATCGTCGCGCCGCTCAAAGGCACCCCCGCCGCCGCGGCGGGACTTCAGCCGGGCGACAAAATTATAAAAATTAACGACACGGTAACGGCGGGTATGAAAACGGAGCAAGCGGTGCGTTTGATTCGCGGCAAGAAGGGGAGTGCCGTGCGGCTCACCATTATTCGCAACGGCAAGCGCGCGCCGTTTGAGGTGTCGGTCGTGCGCGACATCATTACGATTCCGACAATTGACACCGAGGTAAGGAACGCGCCGAAAAAAGCGGGGGATACGGCAACCACCACCGCGCAGGGAAACGCGCTACGCGAAGACGGCGTGTTTGTGATTAAGCTTTACAACTTCTCATCCGCGGCGCCGCAAATGTTCCGCGACGCGCTCCGCGACTTTATCGTGAGCCGTTCAGACAAAATGATTATTGACTTGCGCGGCAACCCGGGCGGCTTCCTTGAAGTGGCGGTTGACCTCGCGAGTTTCTTCTTGCCCGCCGGAGAAGTGATTGTCACGGAAGACCACGGCGGCAACGGCGATAATCGCGTGTACCGGAGCCACGGCTATAATGTGTTTAACAACAAGTTGAAAATGGCGATACTCGTGAACGCCGGCTCGGCATCCGCTTCCGAAATTTTAGCGGGGGCGCTCCGCGAGCACGGGAAGGCGAGATTGGTCGGCGTGAAGACCCTTGGGAAGGGGAGCGTGCAGGAGCTTATAGACATCACGCCCGACACGGCGCTCAAAGTAACGATTGCGCGGTGGCTTACCCCGCACGGCGTTTCCATTTCCAAAAACGGGCTCACGCCGGATGTGGAGGTGCAAATGACGCAGGAGGATATAGAAAAGGAACGCGACCCGCAAATGGAGAAAGCGATTGAATTACTTAACAAATGAAAATAATTTTACTACAAGATATTCCGAAAGTGGGGAAAAAGTGGGAGGTGAAGAATGTTGCCGACGGATTCGCGCAGAATTCGCTTATTCCGCGGAAGTTGGCGGAAGCCGCTACGGATTCTGCGATAGCGCGCGCCGAAACGGCGCGTGAACGCTCGGAAGCAAACCGAATCGCAAGCGCGGGCGAATTGGCGAAAAATCTCAAAGACCACCTTTTGGCCTATGCCGATAAGTCCGTTCTGGTGAAAGAAGGTGAGAAAGTTTTGGATATACAAAAGTCCGGAGATAGTTTTACTGTCTCAACAGATAA
>CAYORD010000003.1:0-11284 GCA_964406265.1 uncultured Candidatus Saccharibacteria bacterium
AAGCCCGAAGAGATCCATCATCTCAATCTGTTCCTTATATGGAGACAAATCGTTGATGATTTTCTCAAAGATTTCCCAACTCATGATGCCGCGCACTTTCTTTTCCGGCATGCTGATAGGGCACATAGGGCAGCGCAAATTGCAAATGCCTCCGATGGTCTCAATCGTAACCCTTCGTGGGATGATGAGTCCTGGTGCAGGTGAGGGCGTCGTAAACGCCCACGGTTCTTCTTTCATAGTTTCTTTCGTTTTTGGACAAATTCTTTCCATGTCCCGTAGTTTTTGTGAGTTTCAGATAGAAGCGGCGTAGCGCCGTTGAGCGGCCACGCGATATTGACATCCGGGTCGTTCCAGACGATCCCGATACTCAGGTTCTCGCGATACCGATTATCAGCAAATGCCATCACTTCTGCGTTGTCGGTGAGAGACAGGCATCCGTGGGCAAAACCGTGTGACACGAAAAGCGCGTTATGCTTTTCGGCCGTTAAGTTGATCGCAAGCCATTTTCCGAAAGTTTGACTACCACTTCGTATATCAACAATAACCCAAAACATTGTGCCCTGCGTTGCAACAAGCAGTTTTCCTTCCATTTCTGGGGGAAGTTGCACATGCATTCCGCGCAGAACATTTTTCTGTCCTGAGCGTACAAAACTTATTTGTTTCCATTCGGAAGCCGTGCCGATTTTCTTTCTGAATTCTTCCGCATCAAAAAACCGAGTAAGGCATCCTCTGTTGTCCACTATGTGCCACGGGGTAATTTCAAATACCCCCTCCAATTTTGTCGGTATAATTTTCAGTTCCATTTTTCCTTTTTGTTAAAGATCGTTCCAGCGAGGACTCTATATTACTTAATGCACCTTGTCAAAGAAATCGAGCGACAGAAATCTATCGTTTGGGAATTGCAAGGGCCATTAACGCATAGTGATTCCGCATCGTTTTTAGTCGTTTTATATGTAGGACCTCAAACCCGCACTCTTTAAGAAGTCGTGTAAACGTTTCAGGATCAAACATCCACAAATGGCACGCGTTAAAGATTTCGTCATCTTTCGGTTTGAGGCGAAACGCCAGTGAATCGGGCACTTCAAGATACAGAAAAGAATTCGCATTCATATCCTTTTGAACGCTTTTCAGAAGCGTCTTCGGGTTCGCCATATGTTCCAAAACATAAATAAGAGAAACAAGCGCAAATTTCTTGTGAAATTGATTCGGCTTGTAAAACTCTTGCACCAGCGGGATTTTCAATTTCTTTTTTACAAACTCGTTGTTTTTAGCTGGGTCAACAATGTGAGAACGCCACATCTTGTCTTGAAACTCGTAGGCGAAAATTGCCGCGCCGCCGCCAATGTCAAGCGCCAAAAGCGGCGGCGCGGGTTTTCTCACGATGCCGTCTTTCCACGCTTCGGCGATTGTTTCTTTTATCCAACGAACTCTCTTTTTTGTTTCAGAAAGCGGTTCCGGCAGAGCCGTGATTTTCCTGAAAATCTCTTCCGCAGTTTCTTTTCTCCATTTTGCGTTTTTATCTCTATAGGCGGACGTATATATTTTATGTATAACCTTCGGCGCTCTGGAATAGATTGAATAAAAAAAACCGCATAGTGAACACCTGACCCACTTTCGGAAATAATCATTTTTCGTTACGCCAACCGCCGTTTCGTATCGGTCCGGTTTTTTGTACGAGAAAATTACTTTATGGGATACAGACCCGCACAAAAGGCATTGAGGCGACATACAGTGGGAAATACTACTCTATAGCGCGGTAGAGTCAATTTTTGTTTCGTGGTATTCTTTTTTTCTATGGCGCATCAAAAGAACGAAGTACATCCGTTAGTAAGCATCGGCGTTCCAACCTATAACCGGGCGGACACTTTGAAGCTCGTTCTCGATTCGCTCGTCGCGCAGACCTACAAAAATATAGAAATTATTATTTCGGACAATGCGTCCATCGACGCTACCGAAGCATTGTGCCGCGCCTATGCGGCAAAAGATAATCGTCTGTGTTATATACGCCAAGAAAAGAACATTGGCCAAATGAATAATTATTCCTTTTTACTGCAGAAAACGCGTGGAAAATATTTTATGTGGGCGCAAGATGATGACCATTTTGATCCGAAATATGTAGAAATTCTTATCGGTGTTTTAGAAAAGCATGCGGACTACTCGGTTGCGTTGAGCCATTATTATGAAAAGCGAATCGGCGCCTCTCGTTCGTTGCCTATCCGCTCATTGACGCATAATTATACGCATAAAAGCCATCGCGAGCTCTATATACGCTGTCTCTATGGGAAAATAAGCGCGCTTTTGTTGTATGGTTTATATAGGACAGATTGTATAAAAATACTGTATGCGCGGCAGCTTCCTCTTACTTTTAACAATCTTCTGTTGTGGATGTCGGAAGTGGTGCTTGCGGCAAAAGTGTACTCGGTGCCTTTGCTTCTATATACACATACGCAAGATGTGCGCACGCACGAAGCGCGCCAGCCGGACGGTCCGCTTACACGCGCCGAATTGGCGCCCTTCGCCATTACGCACTATGTTCTTATGGGTCCGCTTTGGCTCCTTTCTTCACGCGCTATTCCATTCACGCGAAAGTTCCTCATTTTCGGCCCATGGCTTCGCCGCGCATGGAAGTACAAACGCAAGATGTTTAATGAATGGCGGCGTTTGTTTTTTCCAAAAAATACGGTATAATATCTGACAATACTTTATGCCGGAAAAAAAAATAACCGTCGCAGAATATATCGCCGATTTCATCGCCTCGCTTGGGGTAGACACCGTGCCGTTTGTCCAGGGCGGGGCAATTATGAGGGTGATAAATTTTGTCGGAAAAAGCAAGAAATTACATTATGTTGCCTGCAACCACGAGCAGGCGGTAGCGATGTTTGTAGACGGATATGCGCGTATAAATGGTTTTGGCGTCGGGCTTGCAACCAGCGGACCGGGAGGAACAAACCTCGTGACCGGCATTGCGTGCGCGTACTATGATTCTATTCCGTGCCTCTTCATCACGGGACAGGTCGGGATGTTCCATGTAAAAGGCGCGCGCCGAATACGCCAAAGGGGATTTCAGGAAACGGACATCGTGTCTTTGGTAAAGCCGATTACCAAGCACTCGATTATGCTTGAACACGGCGCGGACGCGCGCTTGGTTTTTGAACGCGCGGTCCACATCGCACAGTCCGACAGGCCTGGTCCGGTGCTCATTGATGTTCCGTATAATGTACAAGCCGAGATGATTGATCCAGACACTCTGCCTGGTTTCGTGCCTGAACAAGAAGATAAAGCGAGTAACGGGGTTAATCCGCGCGAGATACAAGAGATCTGCAAGGAATTACGCGCTGCAAAGCGGCCAGTACTATTAATCGGCGGCGGCGTACGCATTGCGAATCAAACAAACAATGTAGCCGCACTTGTGCGCACTCTCAATATCCCCATCATTGCGACATGGGGCGCTGCGGATGTGTTTCCTGCCGACGACCCGCTTTTTATCGGAAGTCCGGGTCGTTACGGAAATCCGCTTGCGAACGATGTTGCCCTTGAAAGTGATTTAATACTTGCGCTCGGGACGCGTTTTTCAACCAAAGTGGTATATAACGGCGATATTTTTGCGAAGAAAACCAGAGTCATTGCGGTTGACATTGACCGCGGAGAACTTGAAGACGGGCTCCTTTCGCATGCCCGCACCATTACCGCGGATCTGAAAGATTTTATTCCCGCCCTTCTTGAAGGCGTTAAACAATCTCTCAAGGCGTCCTCATCCGGACACCTTGCATGGAACAAGCGCGTTCTCTCCGCGAAAAGAATAATTTCCCCTCTTAATGTCACGCCACCAGAACATCCGCGCGCGCATGTGAATGTCTATAACTTTATGAACGCGCTTTCGGACGCGCTCGGCAAAGACGACATAATAACCTCCGACTGCGGGCTTAATCTGGTGTGGAGCGTGCAAGGATACAAGAGCAAGGGCAGAGATCAACGATTCATTTCCGCATGGGGTAACTCGCCGATGGGATATTCATTTCCGGCGGCAATCGGCGCTCATTTCGCGCGTCCGCGCGCGCGAACTGTATGTCTCATAGGAGATGGAGGGATGCAGATGAATATTCAAGAACTTCAGACCGCATTCTTCTATAAAGTCCCTATAAAGATTTTTATATTGAATAATTACTGTTATGGAATGATGATGTTCAACAAGCCGGAGTTTGGCTGTACGGTGCTGTGCGGCAACGACCCTAAGACCGGCTACGCCGCGCCGGATTTCGTGAAAGTTGGGAAGGCATACGGCATTCCGTCTTTCAACTTAAAAAACGATCAGGATGTGAAAAAGAACCTGCGAAAGATTTTCGCTATGAAAGGTCCGGTTCTCGTGAATGTCAATCTGCACCACGACCAAAATATTTTTGACAATGTGCTTACTTCAGCGCCGCCCGTTCTTTCGGTTAAAAAATAACGCTATGCCCTCCTTATCACATTCTGCGGAACACTTGGTTGGCCAGCCGATGTTTGGTTTTCTCTCAACGGTAAAGGAGATTGAGCGCTCGGGTAAGAAGATAACTCATTTTGAGATTGGCGACCCTCATTTTGATTCGCCGAAAAGCGCAATCATGGCAGCGAAAAAATCGCTTGCAAAAGGTGAGACACATTATTCAGATTCAATGGGGCTCTGGGAACTGCGCGAGGCGATTACCGAGTATGCAAAAAAAGAATGGGGTTTTGTTCCAGATATTTCGCAAGTGCTCGTTTCTCCCGCAAACGCGATTATTGATTTTGCGATCCGCACTGTCGCTAATCCGGGAGATGAGGTGATATACCCCGATCCTGGCTTTCCGACCTACGCCGCCGTATGCGCGTACGCGGGCATTACCGGCGTACCCGTGCCGCTTCATGAAAGAGATGGTTTCAGAATGTCGCCGGGAGAAGTGCGTAAGAAAATGACATCGCGCACGCGCCTCATTATTTTAAATTCGCCGCAGAACCCGACTGGCGCAGTACTCTCGCGGAAAGATGTCGCAGAGTTTTACCGTATCGCGGAAGAACACAACTGTTTTCTTTTGAGCGACGAGGTGTATCGGAAACTCACCGATATGGAAGTGCCGTCCCCGTCTTTTTTTGACCAGTGTAAAAAGCATGTGATTATTTTGTACAGCTTCTCAAAAGCATATGCGATGTCTGGTTGGCGGCTTGGGTTTGCGATTGCGCCGCCGCCTCTTGCGAAAAAGATGGGCCTGATGCTTGAGACGATTGTTTCGTGTCTGCCGGTGTTTATACAGCGCGGCGGAATTGCTGCGCTTGTATCAGGAGAGCGTGAGCTTTCCGTCCGTGTAAAAGAGTTACGCAAAAGAAAACAAACGCTCATTTCCGGTTTAAACTCATTGCCCGGCGTGCACTGCATTTTCCCGGAGGGGGCTTTTTACGCATTCGCAAATATTACCGGTACCGGGCTTTCAAGTATCGCATTTCGCAATTTGATGCTTAAAAAAGCTGGCGTATCACTTCTTGACGGAACAGCATTTGGAAAAACAGGCGAAGGGTTTGTGCGTTTGAGTTTTGCATCCGCAACGGTTCCCATGATTAAAAAAGCAATGATACAGATGAACCGCGCATTAAAAAACTCTTCCGACCGAAGTCGGAAGAGCGTGTAAGGGAGAACGCGCTTACGCAAATTCTCTTTGCTCCAAAGAGTAGAGCACGGTGCAATCTTTGCATAGAGACATGCTATTCTTTTCTCCCTGAAGGTGAATGTCCCGTATCGCGCGCAATTTTGCCGAATTATAAATCTCAATCGGCGACTGAGTGTGGGCGTTGCCGAAATTGTATTCCGGCTTACTCCAGTCGTTACAACAGAGCGGCACCGTACCATCGCAGAGAATATAGAGGATCTCTGAGATTTGTGGGCACGCTATTTTCTCAATCCGTTCGTCACGATTGACGGAAAACTGCGTATTCCCCCACGAGCGGGCATCCAAGCAGGCGAGAAAATCACGCCGGCCCCGATCAATTTTATTTGACCAGAACTCCTTGAACGCTGCCCACTCGCCGCGGTTTGCATCTTGCCGCACGAAACGAACAAGAAATCGGGTCGGATAATTTCCACGATTTCGCTGCTCGATCATCTGCAGGCAATTCTTGACTACCGTGTCAAATTTCGCCCGCACGCGGATTGCCTCGTGTGTTTCCGCTTTTGCGCCGTCGATTGAGAAAATAACGGTGTCAATTTTGCTCTCCAAGAGCGCCTTTTGTCTTTCTTCATTCAGCAGCATTGCGTTGGTAGAGATGCTGAGATTGCGGAACCCGTACTCTTTTGCATACGCGATTCTCTTGAAGAGAAGTTTGTCCATAAGCGGCTCACCTAGGCAAAAATAATCGAGAAGCTCAATATGCGCGCGGTAAGGCAGCAGATCATTAATAATCTTGTCGAACAATCCCCAATCCATGGTACCCTTTTTGCGTCCGGCAGGAAGGTCAATTGGGCACATAATGCATGAGAGATTGCATCCGAAAATGGTTTCAATCCCTACCCGCCGAGGGATAATGAGCCCATTCACCACCTGTGTTCCTTTATGTAGCCACGGCTTTTCTGCAGTTGAAATATTCACTTCCATTCCTTTCTTTTGTAAGATCTTTTTCTTCTTTTAGTGTAACGGTTTATGACAATCTGTCAATCAGCGCCTTTCTTTTCCAAAATTCGTTTCTCGGATATTGTTTGCCGCGTTCGCGGACGCCCACCAGTTCGTCGATATCAACGAGCGAGAAATCTTTTTCGAGCGCGCTCGCGATTCGCGCTCGCGATTCTTCGGAACTCGGTTCCACCAAGATTTCTTTCACGGATTCAAGCGCGGCATGTTCAATAATGCCCGCTTCAACCCCGTCGACATCTATTTTGAGATAATCGGGAGGCGGGATGCCGAGCGTTTTCTTGAGATCGGCAAGCGGGAACGAGATCACGGGAAGTGCAACGTTGCTTGTAAGCATCAATCCGTGGTTTGCGGAACCGGAAGAGAGCGAGCTTAAGGGAAACGACATTATTCCTGTTTTGGAACATATTGCGATAGGGAGCGGCACGACATTGCTTTTGTTAATGAGGACATTGTGGCAGAGCGTGCGGAAATTTTCAAAATGCGGCTCAAAGGCATACACGCGCATTCCTTCGCGCTCCGCTGCAAAAGAAAACTTTCCGATATGCGCGCCGATGTCGTAGAACACGCCGTGTTTCCCCTTGAGCCACTCTCTGGTCTTCGGTTCGTGGTCAAAAAGCCCGCGCGCGTCGCGCCAATTGGTAATGACACTTTTGCCGCCCGTGTCAAAAGATGCAATAACCGTACGCGTGCTTTTAAGCGCGACCAGGAGCGCGTCCGGAATAGATAGTCCTTGTTCTCTGCAATGTCGGTAATTTTTGATTCTTTTCTTTATGAGCATGGGGGTATAGTATCATATCGTTATGAATGGGAAGAAGCAAAAAGATTTCCGACCGCTTGTGAGCGTGGGCTTGCCTACATGGAATCGGGCGCATCTTCTGCCGAAAGCTCTGGATTCGCTGCTCAATCAGACCTATCAAAACATTGAATATATCATTTCCGATAATGCATCGACAGACGGCACGGAAAAACTTTTGCGCGACTATGCGCTACGCGATCCGCGCATTCACTACATACGCCAGCCCGTCAACATAGACGGCATACGCAATCGCGACATCGTGCTCGCGCCCGCGCGCGGAAAATACTTTATGTGGGTTTCTGACGATGACTGGTGGGATCTGCATTTTGTGGAAACGCTTGTCGATGTTTTGGAACGCCATCCCGATTACGGGGTGGCGATGAGCCACTTTTACGAGCGCTACATACATGCGGGGAAGGACGAAGGAAATACGGTCCTGCGCAGACACAACTTTACCAACCTTTCGCACCAAGAACTCTACTGGCTGTATTTGCGTGGAAGAAAGACCATCATTTTCTTTTTCGGGTTGTATCGGACGGAACTTCTGAAAAAGATATTTAAACGCGGAACTCCAGTATCTTTTCAGGGGACACACATCATTCTCGCCGAAGTGGCGCTTACGACGCGCTCGTATTCGGTTCCTTTGACACTCCATTTGCGCTTGCAGGATATGCGCTCGCACGACGAGCGGCATCCGGGGCACCCAAACACCGTCGCCGAGCAAAGGCCGCTCGCCATAAACTACTATATGTTTCTGATGCTCTGGCGGCTTTGCACCTCGTCTGCAATTCCATTGAAGCGAAAGTTCCTCATTTTCGGCCCATGGCTTCGCCGCGCATGGAAGTACAAACGCAAGATGTTTAATGAATGGCGGCGCGTTTTTTTAGAACCGCTTGAGAAGCTGTATCAGCGCATCTAGAGCCGCATTGAGGGACCCTACCACTTCCGAAATTGCCGCGAGATTTTCTTTTCGTTTTTGTAGAGAGGTTGTGGTTGCGGTTGTGGTAGAAGTGGTTGTAGAGGGAGCAGAACTTATACTGGTAAGCGTGAACGGTACTGTGGCAGCGATTGATTGACAGCTCACCGATGCACTCGGCATATACGTGCCGTAACATACGCGAGCACTATAATTTCCCGGCAAAGACGAGCGGGTATCAAAACCGTCAATACCGGACGACGCAGTATGACTGCCGATATTTACTGCCGTTCCATCTGGTTTTACTATTTCCGCGTGTACCGTAATAACCGAGGGGCATGTGTAAGAAACGTATATTACATCTCCGACTGCAAATGTAGTTTTATTACCTGAAAGCGTAAGCGTGAAATTTGAACAGGTGTTCTCTGCAGTCGTTCCAGTGGAAGATGTCGTCACGCTGACCGAGATGCTTTGCGCCG
This sequence comes from uncultured Candidatus Saccharibacteria bacterium, assembly GCA_964406265.1. GTDB lineage: Bacteria > Patescibacteriota > Minisyncoccia > Phycocordibacterales > UBA10002 > UBA10002. Next base: position 8,827 of record CAYORD010000003.1, read on the forward strand.
AAAGATTTCCAGCCCCATCGTATGCGGCAACGGCGTAGCTGTAACCATCCGAGAGATTGTTAACTTTGGTGTTATAAGCAGCTCCGCCTGTATCAACGATAAAAACTCCATTTTGGTACACTTTGTAGCCAGCCACGCCCACATTGTCAGTGGAAGGATTCCATTCAAGATTCACAGACGAATATCCAGAGGATGGGTAATAGAGATGTAGACCCGTCGGTATTGATGGCGGAGTTGTATCTGAGGTGCTCGCTCCAACCACGACCGTTACCGGAGGCGGGCTGCTTGAACAGCCAGCATCATTACAAGCTCTCACCACATAATCATATGTGCCTGCGGGAGGTGTCTCAGAAAATGAGATTACATTTGCTCCAACTTGCCCAATAACCACGAAACTGCCCGATACCCGTTTCAAAATCTCGTACCGCGTTTCGTTTGCGGAAAAATCAGTCCAACTTAAATTCACCGTGGCGTTGTTGTTTGAGCGTGAATAGGTAAGATTGCTCGGACTTACTGGAACAGTTGATGATGGGGTTGATGTGCTGGACATTGCCGAAGTCGTTGTGGTGGTTGTTACTGTTCCAGCGTAGGCGTATGCGCCCATATCTGACCGTGAGCCGTCGGGGTCAGTAAGAAATGGATCGCCTGCATTGATGGCCGGTGAGCTTCCTTGTAAGTGATAATCAGTAGTGCTGACAAATTTAGGATCTGCAGACAATTCTCCTGTTCCGGGCGATGGGGTAAAGGGCGATAGCGGAGAAGTGGCAGACGTTTGATAATAATTGCCTCGGGTGTTGCCCCAGACATTATTATAAGAAATTGTTCTTTGAGTGTTCTGGTGTAAAACAACACCAAATCCACTATTTTTAGCTATAATGTTGTTGCGCAGAATCCGATTACCACAGCCGTCCAAATATACATAGTATCCCCCATTGTTGGCGATGGTGTTGTTGGTAACAACCGCGCTTGAAGAGCCGCAACCACTCGTCGAAACGGCCGAATCTTGGTTCTCAACAATCACATTTCTCTCGAGGGTGACATTTCCTGCAAGCATTCCCGCAATCCAGACGCCATACATATTCTTTTTCACGATAAGATTTCGTATGATTATTGTTCCCACATCGTTGTTAGGAGGGTTAATGAAATAAATACCAGACGAACACGGGCTGGATATTAAGCCACAATTGTCGTTGTTGGATTGGCTGGCATTGCGAAGGGTGAAGCCGTCAATCGTGAAATTTTTAATGCCTGTTGCAAAGACCACATTACCTTTTCCTCCGCCATCAATAATAACCGTTTCCGCGGTTGTGCCTGAAGCCCCTTTCAAAGTAATTCCTGAACGCGGTATGGACAGATTTTCATAATAAGTACCGGAACTGACATAAACCGTATCCCCCGAACATACGCTATTGAGCGCAGTTTGGATAGATTGAGTTTCTTGGGGGACATACATGCCAGAACCGCATGTATGGCTTATGGTAGCGCCAGCGGACGTGGGTGGAGGTGGTGATGTTGTGGGAGTAGTTGTCGCCGTAGTTGTGGCTGATGTCGCCGGCACCGCCGGCACCGTGGTGGTACCAGTTTGCGCGATGGGCTGTGCCGGGATTGCAGGAACCACCGGCGTTGCTGGAGCAACATAGGTTTGTCCTTGACATCCCTCAATGGTTGGATAACAACTATTTCTACACCAATACCATCCGTTTTTTGAGCATTCAGTTGGGTTGATGCAGTAACTGTACGATTCAGCGCACGAATAGATGAGAGGAGGATTTTTATGGCACGAAACCGTGTACCAATAAAAGTTTTTTGCTTTGCATTCTTTTTCGGTAGCGCAGTATTGAGAATCTTTCGCACACAGATTTTCTGCGGTCTGTGAGGTGGTCGTCGCGGTTGTGGTAGCAGTTTGTTTCAGGATGCCGGGCGCAATCGCTAGTCCCGGCGGCACGACTCCGGATTTACCCGCACCGGTCGTCAGCAAGTCGTTTATTTTAGAGAGCGTTTTCGGCCCTATATTTCCGACCGCTTCAATGCCATGGCGTTCTTGGAATTTGCGGACTGCGGCGGCCGTCAGGGGTCCGTAAAAGCCGGTTTGGAGTTTTTCAGGGTACAGGTCTGGAAATTGCGACAGAAACTTCTGGAGTTCGCGCACATCATCTCCGCGCGAGCCGATGGCGAGAGTGCGCGTGATGGAAGGAATATTTTGTTCTTGCGGAATCGGCGGAACTTGTTCTTTTTTTGCGCGCTCAAGCGCGCCGCGCGCTTCCGTGAGCCGCGCTTGAAGCACGGCAATCTGAATTTCAATTTCCTGAATGGAACGCTCCAGCACGCCAAGCATTTCTCCGCTTGTTGGCGTTTGCGCATGCGCGCCAAAAGCATATAAGAAAGCAAAAAGACAAACTCCTATCACAAGAATTTTAGTACGAATGCGTTGTCTGCGAGCAACTGCTGACATTACTTA
>CAYORD010000003.1:11294-18747 GCA_964406265.1 uncultured Candidatus Saccharibacteria bacterium
AATGAACGCATTACTAATAGCATATGACATTGTTTTTCAAATACAAGCCAGCTATCCACAGTTGCGTAATATGTTATAGTGCCTTGAAAAATATGCTTCACAACCTACTTGTTTTTTTTGAGACGATTTTCTTTCTGTATGTTTCGTATGCCGCTGGAGCAGTTTTGTTGCCGCGCCTCGGCGTAAAAACGATTTCCGGAATAGTGGTCGCGGTGCATGCGATTCTGCTGGGGTTGGGCATGTTCGCGCTCGCGGGTTTGGCGCTCGGACTCTTGGGGATATTCAATGCGGTAACGCTCTGGGCGTTTACGGCCGTGCTTATGCTTTATGCGCGGAAGCGTATCGTTGCTCATTTCTTGTCGCTTACGAAAGAAAACGCGCGCCGCCTGTTCGGCGCCTGTATCGGCATTTTTAGAGAGCACGCTTTTTTTAAGATTTTAATCGCGGTGTGGCTCGTTGCTAATTTTTCTCTCGCGTTCGTGCCGCTTACCGCGCACGACACCTTGGATTATCACTTGCCCATTGTGCTGGACATTGTGGAAAAAGGGCGAACGGACTTTACGAGCGCGATTGAACACTATCGTTTTACGCCCGTTCTCGCGGAGATTTTATACGCAGTGCCCGCAGTACTGTTCAACGAAAAAGCCGCGCCGTTCGTGTTTCAGCCGCTGCAGTATATGACGCTTCCGCTGTTTCTCGCGCTTGCGTACGGGTTTTTGCGGAATAAGCTCAAACGGCGCTGGCTCGCGCCGGCAGCGCTTCTCGCGGTGTTGGGTATGATGGCCCTCCAAAGAGAGGTCTTGCATATGGGATATGTGGACACCTTTGCGTTTTTGTACGGGTTTGCGGCGCTTTTACCGCTTCTGGAATACGCGTCACAACCAAACGGAAACGCGCCACCGCATTTTTCAGAGTTGATGTTTTCCGCCGTGATGCTTGGGATTTCGCTCGGTATGAAGTATTTCGGCTTTTTTTTCGGCGCATTCGCCCTTGTGTTTTTAGTCGTTGCATTAAGGCGTTTCAAGAGCACGGCGCGCGAAGCGTGGCGGATGCTTTTTATATTCTGCGCGATTGTTGCGGCTCTTTCCGTATTTTGGTATGCCAAGAATTGGTTCTGGTTTGGCAATCCGCTGTACCCGATGTTTTCATCCGACCCTGCAATTGCGGTAACTAAGCAAGGCATTGAATCGTTTCTGCTTGACCGAACATTCTTGAATTTTTTTGTTTTCCCCTTCGCGCTTTTCGGCCAATGGTTTCTGAACCCCGCGGTGGAGAGTTCAAGTAATTTGGTGGTGTTTGCGTATTTTGCACTGCTATATCTGCTGGTCGCCCTGCGGCTTTTCACGCGCGAAAAGTTTACGCGCGCGGAAGTATTGCTGTTTGTGTTCGTGCAGGGCTATCTCGCACTTCATTTCGTGCTTTCACACTATCTGCGCTACCTCCTGCCGTCTGTGATGATATTACCCGTGCTTCTTGCGCTCCTCGCGGACGGGCTTTTCTCCGCCGCAGAGCGCGCGCTTTCCGCGCCGCGGTTTTCTCTATGTAACAAAACCGCGCAGGTCGTCGTGGCGCTCGCCATGCTGTTCGTATTTGCCGGAAACTTCCACTATTTCCAAATCCGTTTTTCCTATATAGTAGGCATCTATGATACACCAGAATATATACGAAAAATCGGAAGCCAATAATAAAAACGGCGTGGTCGTGATTATGCCCGCATACAATGCCGCGCGGACCTTGGAGCAGACCTACAAAGCGATTCCACGCGGCGCGGTTGATGAAATTATTCTGGTAGACGACGCGAGCCGCGATAATACGGTTTCTGTCGCGCATACGCTTCCCATTCGCGTGTTCAAGCACAAGCGCAATTATGGATACGGAGGGAACCAGAAAACCTGCTACACTGAAGCGCTCAAAACCGGCAACGATATTGTGGTGATGCTTCACCCGGATTACCAGTACGACCCGGCGCTTTTACCAACGCTCATTACGCCGATTGCGGAGGGCAGGGCGGATATCGTGCTCGGCTCGCGCTTGCTGGGCATCAGTCCGGTAAAGCAAGGAATGCCGTGGTGGAAATACCTCGGCAATCGCTTTCTCACCAAGATTGAAAATCTGGCGTTCGGTTTGCATCTTTCCGAATACCACACCGGCTACCGCGCGTATACGCGCAAGGTTCTTGAAGAAACGCATTATGAAATGAATTCCGACAAGTTCGTGTTTGACCAGGAATTCATCGCGCAAGCGGTATGCAATAAGTATCGGATTGTGGAAGTGCCGGTTCCGACCAAATATTTTCCCGAAGCGTCATCCGCAAGTTTTTGGGCAAGCGTTCGGTACGGTTGCTCTATCTTATGGTTGCTCGTGCGGTATGTACTTCACCGGAAGGGGTGGATACAATCAATGCAATTTGAAAGCTTGCCGCGGCGGTACAGACGCGCCGAAAAGTAATTTTCTTCTTTGTTGTCTGCAATTTATTATTAAGCCACGATCGTATCTTAATAATAAATGCGCGTATCCTATGTTTGGTTTATACAAACATTTTGCAAAATGACTGTATATGACCTCCGCAATATTAAACACTATTTTTGTTTAAGAAAAGATGGTAGGATTTTATAAATTATGAAAAAATACCTACTCTTTTTTGGTACAACATTTGTTTTTCTCGTATCATTTTTGTTCTATGGGAATGCTAACGCAATATCAGGTGCGTGTTCTTACCATAGTGGAGTAAATTGTTCTATAGGTGCTGATTTTGATGGAAGTGTAATTTGTAATGACTTGTGGGGCGACAGTTCAGTAAAATATGATGATGCAGATGAATGCAAAACACAAAAAACCTGCGTGCCACCCGTTGCGTCTGGTTGCACAAATGAAAGTCAATACGCTACTCTGCAAACAGAGTTAATAAGAGGTGGAACAATGCAGTATGCCCCCGAAATCTCTTCCGGATTTTTAGCGGCGTGTAGAAAAGAAATAATCACTTATCAATCCAGTCAGGTATCTTATCAGTCATGTCTCTCAACTAATGCAAATCACTATTCAGTTACTTTGCCGACTTTAATACAGCCATTCATTTCTGATTCTGATACCTGTAAAATCCAATTTGGGAAATTCTCTGTACCATCAGATACCAATGATGGTTATTGCAAATGTGTTACAGAATACAAATTTGGAAAAAACGATCAATGCGTCTCAAATGAAACTTACTGTACCGAGACATTGGGCACACAGGCATGGTTCAATTCCTCTACAAAAAAATGTACAGTCTGTGCTTCTGATGAAATAAGAAATGAAAATATCTGTATTTCTCAAGTACAAAACTGCAAGAATATATACGGCGCAAACTCATTTTATGACGATGCGACAAAAAGTTGTGCATGCGAATTGTCTTATAAATTATTTAGTGGTCAGTGTGTTGCAAAAAAGGTACAGCAGATTTCGAGACAAGCAAAACAGCGGGCAGAAAGCATTTTTCCTACATGTATGTCGGATTCACTAACTACTAAAGATACAAGCGAGTGTGTAGATTATCGCTTACATAGAGATGACTATGTATGGGAAGTTTATAATTCAGAGTCAGAAACAGTAAAAACAGAATCAAAAACCGCAGTTGAACCCATTTTAATTCTTCCGGTAAAGCAAGAAGAAAAAGAAACAGTAAAAGAGGATAAATCGAAAAAAATAATTACAAAACCACCATCAATACAAAATCCACCAACAAAAACTACTATGGCTGCCTCATCAAGTATAAACAGCAGCGTAGAACATAAACCAAACAAACAAGTCGGTTTCTTTGCAAAAATCAAAAATATGCTATTATCAATATGGAAGTAGAAACTCAATCATTAGCTTTTATATAAAAAACATGAAAAAACTCTTAATGTGTTTAATGCTCGTTGCTTTTTCCCTCGGATTGTTTGTTCAAACAACAGAGGCGGCAGTGCGCGTGCGTGGATATTACAAACCGAGCACTGGAAGTTATGTTTCGCCTTATGTCCGCTCTAGCCCAAACAGTTATAAGTTTGATAACTACAGCGCAAGGGGTAATTATAATCCATACACCGGCAAAAGGGGTTATTCGAGATATGGGTGGTAAATCTATTATTGTCAATTTAGTTAAAAATTCGCTGGGAGCAGAGTATTACAAAGAAATAATTATTCATTATGCGAGAAAGTGTTCTTGTTTTAATTGGTACATTAGGAGGCACTTTAATTGGTGCAATTGCCGGATTTCTTGGCGCTTGGATCAGAGAGATATACAATACCAAACGACATTTGAAAAGTTTGATTGTTGAGACGGCTGTAAAAGATTGGTCACGCTGTTTTGATTTTGTTGAGAGATCGGATGAAAAGAAAACACTTGCGTCATTATCTAACTACATAGCACATTACGCTATTTTATTTAGTGAGTCTCTATATGGGAAGTTTGATTCAGAAAAGTTCAATAAAGCTGTCGAGAAATCGCATAAGGTCACCGAGCACTTGTTTAAGTATGATGAGGAAATGAAGGCAAAATTAACAAAAAAGTAGAAATGAACCTATCCGGTAACGAAAAACGGGATGTCCACTGGCGGGTATAACATACCAACATTCTGCAGAATGTTGGTATGTTTAAACGGTAAACCTTGCATTTTCATATTTTTAATGTACCATACAGTGCAGTACAGTTCTTCACAACACAACAACAAGAAAAGCGGCTATGGCCAAAAAACAAGAAACGCGGTATCTCATTTCACGGAGCGAACAGAGCATTTTCACTGAAATCTACTTTCCCAAAAGAGCGGCATACTACGGCACCATCTTTAATGCCTTGCGTTACGGCTTTGAGGAGGAGAGGGTTAGAAAGTATATATATGAGAATGTAAAGGTGCTCCTTGAGGAATACCGAGCATATCCAGCACTCTTTGACCCCGACGACTATACAAAAGTTCGGAGAGTAACAACACCGGTCTCAATTGATAAAGCACGCGAGCGTATCAAGATATACCACTCGCCCTTTAAGGGTTGGTCCACCTACACCGTAGACGGCGTTTTCTTTGACGAAGAAACCAAGGTGATGTACGAAGAGGCGGTTCAAGTGGTACGGATTATGTTCCGCTTCCAAAGTTCCTTCGCTTCTGTAGCAGAAAAGGTGGGATGCAGTGATGTATTGCGGTGCATTCTCGTATGGCTCGCTACCCGCCAAGGGCGGTTAGCTAGTCATAAAATATGGTTTGACAGTGAAAAGCGACTCTTTATGGAAAATCATCCACCGTTTTCCAAGTCAAAGCGCACATTTGTGGAACAACATTTCACAGGCATCGCCAAAGAAGTGAACAAATGGATTGACGACCGAGGACTCTTTACCTTTGCGTATTTAGTCCACCAGTTTGCTGAAAATGTGCTCGCCGAACAATTGTACGAAAAAGAGATTTGGGTAACCAATCTCTTCAATCAAAACCTCATCGTTACCAGCCGTGTTGGAAATGATGAGAATCGTATAACCCAAAAATGAAAGGAAAAGTATGATTCACCCGGAAGTAAAGAAACTCATAGTGGAAGTGTTTGGTTGGTTTCGCGAAGATAAAGTAAAACTTGCAGAAGAATACCCCGAAGCGTGCTTGGTCTCCTTGTTGGAAAGCATCAAGGAAGACCTGCCTACCGTGTCGACAACGCTCTATGGTACAGTTCAGCGTGGTACCTTTACTGAGAGTGTAGAAGAGGCTAGGCAACGCTTGGGTTTGCAAAAAATCCAGCAAACAAAATCTCAACCACACCACAGTACAAAAGGGTGCGACAAAAGCCGAAGTTTGGAAAAAACAGCTGCATAACTTCTTGATTATGTTCTCACAAGCCCCGTTCAAATGGACGGGGCTTTTTGTGCAATATGGTAATATTTGGTCTTATCGATTAGTTTTGTAGAGTATGAACAACGGGAAAATGAAAACGCTTTTTATGACCGTGCCGTCGGCGGCGGCGCGGCGGTATCTTTTCTTTTTTCCGAACTGCGTCGGCGACCAATTGCAGAAAATTACTGCGGCACGAAGCGATCTGCGCATTGTGTTTTTGGTTCTCAAAAAGGACTACGAACGCTACAAAACATTTCTTACCCGTTTCCCCAGTTCGCGGGTGATTATTGAGCCGGTATCGCTTTCTTTCAAGCGAACCTTATTTCAGAAACTGATGCGTTTTTTCTATTCGTACCTTTTGTACACTAATACGACGCGCATTCTGGCGACGATGGGTATGCGCCCGGGGGAGCCGCCAGCAGGCGGCAACCGTTTTGCCGCGCCGCTCAAATGGCTTATCGCGAACTCGTTCGGGCGTTTGCGTTTTGTGCGTCTGAAAGTCGCGCCTCTTTTATATTATCTCGCATTTAGGGACAGGCCGCTCGCGCCGGTTTTTGAAAAATATCATCCCGACGCGGTATTTCTTTCAAGCATGTACGACCGTTTTGAGACACAGGTTATTCCGGAAGCAAAGCGCCGCGGCATAAGAACCATCGCTATGCCCGCAAGCTGGGACCATGTTGATAAGTATTATCTGCCGTTCCATGCGGATGTGTTCGTTGCGCACAGCGAACAAATTAAACGCGCCGCGATTCGTTTTCAGAGTTATGCTCCAAAGTCGGTCATCGTTACCGGTTATCCGCATTTTGATTTTTTGTCGGGCATTGAGTCAATGCTTCCGCGAGAAGAGGTTCTTGCGTCGTTACATCTGCCGGCGGGCGCGCGCTACATTTTATATGTGTCGGGAAGCGCGTATTGTCCCGATGAGCCGGATATTGTTGCCGAAATGTTGAAGTGGATTGACGCGGGCGCATTCGGTGAGAATCGGTACATTGTTTTGCGCCCATACCTCGGTTCGCGCAGCAAAGACAAGGACTTTGACGCGGAAAAATATGCGCGGCTTGCCCTGCATCCGCGCTTGCGCGTGTTTGACAAGCGCGGCGTGGAGAAATTGGATGAGTCGGTCTTGTATCTCAATGTGATGCGGCATTCCGCTATGGTGCTTGCCGTGTACAGCACGGTGTTTTTGGAATCAGTCATATTCGACCGTCCGCTCGTTGCGGCTCCGTTTGACGGATGGAACAAGCGGCCGCTCTATCGCTCCATCAGGCGCTTTGAAGGGTTCGAGCATTTTAAGGATGTGGCGGCAATCGGCGCCATTCGCGCCGCGCGTTCGTTTCCGGAATTAAAAAAAGTTATCTCGGATTATTTCGCGCATCCCGAACGGGACGCGGAGAAGCGCGAGAAAATGCGAAGAGAAATCTGCTGGAAACTGGACGGTCGTTCCAGCGAACGGCTCGTCAATCTGATTTTGGAAAATCTGTGAAGACCATTTTTATCATTTGTTTCCACCCGCTCATATCGCGCAATATCTTAAGCGCGCCGTTTTTCACTATGCTTGCGTCTGTACCGGGACTGCGCGTTGTGCTTGTTGTTTCTCAAAAAAAGATTGGTTTTTTTGAGAC
>CAYORD010000003.1:18851-19071 GCA_964406265.1 uncultured Candidatus Saccharibacteria bacterium
AATGCGCTCCGCGTGTTTTTCTGGGCGCCGCTCATTCGTCCGCTCATTCCGTGGCTGTACGCGCGGTTCATGCCGAATCGCCGGTATGCCGCGCTTTTTCAGAAATATGAGCCGTCTTTGGTTTTTGCAACCGATATTTTCAATCCCATGGATGTTATTTTTACGCATGAAGCAAAAAAGCGCGGCATACCGGTCGTCGGCATGGTGCGCTCATGGGATA
>CAYORD010000004.1:0-6753 GCA_964406265.1 uncultured Candidatus Saccharibacteria bacterium
AAGGAGTTGTATGAGGTTCATATGGGCGGTATAAGAATTGCACTTATTGCCTCCTCGACGTCAACGAGGCGCTCTGCTAAATGAGCTAACCGCCCAACGGAAGGGGGGAGATTCGAACTCCCGAGACCCTTTCGGGCCTGCCGCTTTTCGAAAGCGGTGCTTTCAACCACTCAGCCACCCTTCCGCAGACACGATAGCACTTTTTGAGTTTTTTTCAAAAAATGCTACGCTATTGATACGGCCCTATCGTCTAACAGTTAGGACAGTGCCCTTTCAAGGCGCAAATTCGGGTGCGACTCCCGATAGGGTCATAATAGTTTATCAGCATATCAAAACATACCAACATTCTGCAGAATGTTGGTATGTTCATTTCCCGTGAAGATATAAGTAAATATCCTCCAGCGCTTTAACTGCGTCGCCGGCGGCGATGTTGTTTTGGTGATAGAGCCCGTCTGTGCAGTCGCCGGCAGCCCAAACACCTGCGATGCTCGCGCGCTGGGTTTTCGGTTCAGTTACAATTTGTCCGTACTCCGTGCGTGCAATAATGTCTTTCACAAAATCAGTCGCCGGTACCGAACCGATTTCTACAAAAACACCTTCTACCGCGAGCGTTTGTTCCGCGCCTGTTGTTTTGTCTTTGTACGCGATTCCTTGCACAAACTTTTCGCCTCTCACTTCCGTAATATCCGCATTTTTAATCACATGCGTTTTCGGATTCGCGAGCACTTTTTCAACGATAATTTCATCTGCCTTAAACGAATCGCCGCGGTGGATAATCGTTACTGAAGGGCAGTAGGCGAGAAGCTGTGCCGCCGTTTCAAACGCGGCATTGCCGCCGCCGATAACCGCCACATTTTTCCCCGCAAACACCGGTCCGTCGCACGACGCGCAATAAGTGATTCCTTTATGTTCCAGTCGATCCGCGCCTTTTGCGGGGAGTTTCCTGCGCGCGCTTCCGGTCGCCACAAGCACCGCGCGCGCGTCATACGCGCCGATATCTGTTGTTACGAGAAAGTCGGCACCTTTCTTTTCCACACTCTTGACCCATTCGCCGTCGCGCACAATCACCACATCAGCCGCGTACGCGCGCAGGTGCGTTTCCAAATTTTTCGCCAATTCCGCGCCGTCCAGCCGCACCGTCCCAATCCAATTTTCAATGCCGGTTGAAACACTGCTCTGCCCGCCCCAGTCCTTGGTAATAAAAACCGTCTTCAATTTCTTCCGCGCGGCATACACCCCCGCGGCAACCCCCGCCGGCCCTCCTCCTATAATTGCTAAATCGTAAAGCATTTCGAAATTATATCACGCTATTTCTTCGCTCGTCTTAAAAAAGCCGGGACGGCGCCCCAGTCATCGTCTTCGTTTGTTCCTTTTTTCTCGTCCGGCTTTGCGTCTTTGGATGGAGCAGACACGGGCGCGGAGACCGCGCTTTGCTTACCGTGTTTATCGTCGTTCCCGTCGCTCCCCATCATTCCGGTAAAAAGCGATTTGCGCGGCGACGCGCTTTCTGGGAATCCCGACGCAATAACTGTAATTCTAATTTCACCTTTCTTTAGCTTTTCATCGCGAATCGTGCCGAAAATGACTTTGGCGTTCGGGTCTATGGATTCCGTAATAATTTTTGCGGCTTCTTGTATTTCAAACATCGTAAGGTCGTCGCCGCCTGCGATGGAGAAGAGTACCCCTTTCGCGCCATTGATAGACACTTCCAGCAGCGGGGAATTGATGGCGGCTTTTGCGGCTTCTTCGGCGCGCTTGTCGCCGGTTGCGCTTCCGATGCCCATTAAGGCGGAGCCCGCATTTTCCAAAATCGCGCGGATATCGGCAAAGTCAAGATTAATAATACCGGGGGTGGTAATGAGGTCGGAGATGCCCTCCACCGCTTGCCGAAGCACTTCATCGCAGGTGCCGAACGCCGCCTTTGCGGTCGTGTCTTTGGTGATAGAGGAAAGCAGACGGTCGTTTGGAATGATAATAATCGCGTCTACGCTCTTGCGGAGTTCTTCCAGCCACTGGTCTGCAATTTTCATTCGTTGCGAGCCCTCAAAGAAAAATGGCTTGGTGGTTACGGCGACGGTTAAAGCACCAAGTTCTTTTGAGGTTTTTGCAACCGTAGGCGCCGCGCCGCTGAAAGTGCCGCCGCCGAGCCCGCCCGCGATAAACACCATATCCGCGCCTTTGATTGATTCTTGTATTTCTTCTTTCGTCTCTTCCACCGCGCGCTTGCCGACTTCAGGATTCATACCGGCGCCGAGGCCGCGCGTGACATTCTTTCCAATATGGATTTTCTTTTTGGCAAGCGTGTTGTGCAGATCCTGTGCGTCGGTATTGATGGCGACAAACTCGACTCCCTTCACCTTGGAGTTGATCATATGGTTCAAGGCATTTTTGCCCGAGCCGCCGATGCCGAATACTTTTATCCGCGCAAACGCTTCTACATCCGGAGTGATTAAAGGCATATTGAAGAATATTTAAATATTTAAACAACGCAGAAAGATACGGGCATCATATCACCCTTTTCTAAAAAAAAGAGTTGACCCAGTTAGAGTTTTACTTTCCAATAACTACGGCAGAAACTGCTTAAACCACTCAACGACGGTGTGCTTCGCGCGCCGCGCGGTTTCTACCCCGAGCGAGAACCCTCCGCTTGTTTCCGCAAGTCCTGTCGCCGCAAGCCCGTACGCGACAGACCAGCTCGCATCTTTAACTTGGCTCTTGCCGGCTTCTCCGGCAAGCGCGCTCGCAACGCGCGCCGGCAAACGCAATGCCGCCTTCGCGAGGTCGTCAATCGTTGCGACTGCCGAGCCGCCTCCGGTCAGTACCACTCCCGCAGGCAGAAGTCCGCTTCGCCCCAGTTTTTTCAAGTGCGCTTCAATCAGTTCAAAAATATCCGTGAGCCGCGCGGCGATAATTTCGTCCAATTTTTTTTGCGGAAATGTCGTACCGATAATTGCGCCGCGCTTTACGCTCTCCGCTTCCTCAAGCGGAATGCGGAGCCCAAGTGCTATGTCGTTCGTCACATTCATACTGCCGACGGGGAAGACTTCTATTGAAATGGGCGCGCCGTTTTCAAATACCGCGATGGACACGGTCTCGGAACCAATATTTGCAAGCACGACTCCCGCGGCCTTTTGCGAACGCGAAAGTGTTGCAATGCTTGCGGCGAGCGGGGAGGCGACGATATCGTCTACGGCAACACCCGCGCTTTCTACTGCCTCCACCAGATTTTCAAGATGCTGTTCCATACAGGTAACGAAAAACGCGCGTACCTCCAGCTTCGCCCCCACGAGTCCCACGGGGGAAGCGGGGATAAGCTTTCCGTCTATTTTGTACTGGAGCGGCGCCGTGTGGATAATGCGGCGATTTTGCAAAAGTGAAGAAGGAATGGAGAGGCGGCTTGCTTCAAGCGCTTTGGCAACATCAAGCTCGGTAATATGCGCGTCCGCGCGCGAAACGGCGGTGCTTCCCGAAGCGGTGGTTGACGACAGGCCGATGCCGCCTGCACCTATCGTCGCGCGCCGCGGCATTACCCCAGCACCCTTCGCCGCGGCAGATACCGCGGCGCGCACCGCCTTCGCGGTTTCTTCTGGGTTTTGAATATATCCTTGCCGTACGCCGCCGCTTTCCGCGAAGCCAACACCGACAATGTGCGGCACGAAATTATCACCGCGCTCTGCAATGAGCACTTTCACGCGGTCAGTCCCGATATCAATTCCGCAGGAGATTTTTTGCGCCACGATGAGTAGTGTCTGGTTTCGGCAGTTTAAAAAATGTGCACAGCCGCCCCTCTGACTTCGTCATTGTAGCGCTATGCGCGTGTCCTTTCAAATGGAGCAAACCGTGGATAAACAAGTACGCAACGCGCGCGGCAACGGAAATGCCTTCTGCGCGCGCTTCGCGCGCGGCAACCGAAGGGCAGATGAAAATCTCACCCTCGTTTTTCGCAAGGCGAAACGCGAGCACATTCGGCGTGTACGATTTGTTGCGGTAAACGCAGTTTAAGCGGCGCATTTCGCTCGGAGACGCAAAAACAAGCGATACGGAAAAAGAGTTCCCGACCGTTTTATTTTTTATGCGAAAAAAATGCGCCTTTGTACAAAGTGCCGTGTGCCTTGTGAGGTTCGTAATGGAGAGTTCGCCCCGCATCTTTTATTTCCTCCCGCGTTTTCGTTCTCCTTCTTTTACTTTCCCGAGCTTCGCGAACTCGTTCCATGCATCGCGCCGTGAAATGCGCTTTAAAGCCCCCGCCTTGCGTTTGTATTTTGAGGGCGTGCGTTCAAAAAAGCGGACGGAACGGACGCGGTTTAAGACGCCAGAACCCTGCACGCGCTTGGTAAAGCGGCGCAGGACATTCACATTGTTCTCGTCGTCATTTCGCACTACTTCTGCGTTGGTCATCATACAAGCTACAATCGTACCATTTCTCCGCTATGCAATCAAGCGTTTGAGGAAGACGGCAAGTTTCGGAATAGGCAAAGTTTCTTGAAAACTTCGTTCGCGGTCGCGCACGAGCGCGGTGCCGTCGGTCGCTTCTTTCTGCCCCATAATGACGAGAAACGGCGTGTGCAATGACTCGGCATGCGCCATTTGCGCCGAAAGTTTATCGTGCGCGATTGATTGCGCGACGGGCACTTCCGCGCGGCGCAGGAGTTCAATCAGGTACAAACTGCGCCGTTTCGCTTCGGGCCCAAGTTGTATGAAATACACTTGCGGAACCGCAGGGGCGAAACGCTTGGCGCGCGCGGCGGCCGCGCGCGCCGACAAAAAGAGCGTCGCGCCGAGCGCTGGAATCTCGCGCCGCGCGCCCACGCGCCGCGCGAGGTGGTTGTAGCGGAAGCCCGATGCCACAAGCGCCCCTCCTTCGTCGCGCAGGTCAAAAATGGTGTGCGAACATACGCCAGCCGGCCCCAACAAATGTTCGTGGAGCGCGTAGGGGACCTCCAGCCATTCCAAATATTCAAGCACTTCCTTGAAATGCGCGCGCGCCGGCTCGGATAGAAAACCGATTGAGCGCGGTGCTTCGCCGCGAAATGCGGTGCAATCGCCCTGCTCGCAAGCAAGCGTCGCAAAAATATTTTCTTTGACCGCTTGGCGGCACGGCGCGTGGAGCTCCGCGATTTTCTTGCGATAAAAAACGTTAAGCTCGCGGACGAATCTCCCGAGCGACTCGCGGTCGCCGACAGAATTCACGCGGAGCGCCACGCGCTCTATGCCGGCCTCGCGCAATGTCTCTATTGCCGTTTTGATAAGGAGCGCTTCGGCAATGCTTTGCGCGCTTCCAAGCACATCCAAGTGTACGGTGAGCATTCCCCGCGCCGCGTCGCGCTCCTCGCGGTAAAACAGCGCGGGCTGGTGCAAGCGCTCCATCTTTTCTTCATCGTACCAGCGAATGAGCGCCACCTTTTCTTCCGTGTAGGCGGGAGTGAGAAGCGCATGCGGCTCCTCCATCAGCGCGCGCGCTTTCTCGCGGTCTTCTTTTGAAATGCGGAGCGTTTCGGTCGGGATGAAACCGTAGTAGAGCGCGACATCCGCAGCGCGGGAGAGCGCGCGCGGCGCGTTTTTGGCGGTTTGCGTGATTGGCGGCGGTGGGACGATGGGGTGCATACAAATAATAGTTATGGAACGAGCGGCGTCGTGGTTGCGCCAGGAAAAAATCCTAGTTGCGTCAGGGGCCAGAGGCGCACAAACGCCCTTCCTTTTATATTCGCGCGCGGGAGCGTTCCCCAATAACGCGAGTCAAAGCTCTCGGGGCGATTGTCGCCCTCCACGAAGTATTCGTTTTCTTTGAGAGTTATATCTGAAGAGAAATCGCTGTTTCCAAGGAGCCCTCCTGGTGGCGTAAAGCGTACGGTTTCGCCCGGAATTCCGATAATGCGCTTGATAAGGTACTTGCTCGGCTCAACGGGGGAGCGAAACACGACTACGTCGCCGTACGCGGGCTCGCGGAAGCGGTACGATAGTTCGTCTACGATAAGGTAGTCGTTGTTTTTAAAAGTCGGGAACATTGAGTTGCCCGACACGAGGAATGGTTGGGCAACGAGAAGGCGAAAGGGGATGACAATGGCGGCGGCGATTAATGCAAAACGAAGGAGTTCTGAAATATGTTTCGCCATATCGCTCCATTATATCGCGTCCCGCGCACGACACAAGAAAAAGGGCGTGGCGCGACACCGAATATCGTGGTACATTGGTAAAAACACAAAGCACAGTATCCAAAAATCCAAACAAAGCACAGTATACAAAGCACAAAGAAGAATATTTGATTGTTTTGGTGCCTTTGTGTTTTGTTTGGGTTTTGTGCTTCTGTGTTTTGTCTAGTTTTTAAAATATGCAATATTTTGTTTTTGGTTTAGGGAATCCTGGTGCGGAATATGAACACACGCGGCACAACGCGGGGCGCGACGCCGTGCGCGCGCTCAAAGAAGTGGATGCAAAGCTCATAACTCCTGATACCTTTATGAATAAGTCAGGCGAGGCGGTGAAGCCGCTTATAAAAAACGCCAAACAGGCGGAAAGATTGATTGTGATTCACGATGATTTGGACCTGCCGTTTGGAACATTCAAAATCTCTTTCAACAAAAGCGCGGGCGGGCATCGGGGAGTTGAGTCAATCGTGAAAGCGATAAAAACACAACTGTTCACGCGCATTCGCATCGGTATAAGCCCCACAACTGCGGGTGGAAAACTGAAAAAACCAAAAGGCGAAGCAGCGGTTGAGAAACACATCCTCGGAAAATTCAAACCCGCAGAGCT
>CAYORD010000004.1:6812-18573 GCA_964406265.1 uncultured Candidatus Saccharibacteria bacterium
AGTCGGTTTAACTAAAATTATTTATACGACAGCGTCATTCGTTGTTCTTTGGGTTCGAAGAGGGTGATAGTGAAGGAATAGGACTTGCCGAGCTCAAGCGCGTTGCGGAGTTTGGTTTCGTCGCCGCCGAATTCCGAAATGTGCACAAGGCCTGCGACTCCTTCTTCAATGGAAGCGAGCGCGCCGTATTTATTGTATTTGATAACCACTCCCTGTACGCGCTCACCCTTTTTGAAGCGCTTCTCCGCATCCATCCACGGGTTCGGCTTCAGTGCTTTGATAGAGAGCGATACCTTGCCGTCTTTGATGTCTATTATTTTCACCTTCACCGCATCGCCGGTTTTGTAGCGCAGGCGCGGATTTTCCACAAGCGCCCAATCCATTTCGGAAATGTGCACGAGCCCTTCCAATCCGTCTTCAATTTTTACAAATACGCCGAAGTCCACCGCGCCGGTCACGACCCCGTCCATCTCGTCGCCGATTGAGTATTTGCCGACCATTTGCGCCCGGTCTTTTTCCGTGAGCGCCTTTTCGGAAAAAATGAGCTTGCCCTCTTTCGGAAGCACGGAAATAACGGCGACCGTAAGCTTCTGCCCCACCAGTTTTTTTAGTTCGTCCAAAATGCGGTCTTTATCGCCATCTTCCACGCGCGGATAATGCGCGCCGCCGAGTTGGGAGGCAGGGAGGAACCCTTGGATGCCTTGCCATTCCATAATAAGCCCGCCCTTGTTCGCTTCGTTCACCATAATATCAAACGGTTTCCGTTCGCGCGCCGCCGCTTCCGCTTCGCTCCAAAGCATCGCTTGGCGCGCTTCCTTGAGCGAGAGTTCAATATAGCCGTGCATGCTGTCCGTTTCCACCACTTTCGCTGTTACGGAGTCGCCGATGGAAACCTTTTTTAAAATTTCGCGCGCCGCGAGATATTCGCGCCCGTAAATAACACCCGTGCCGAACGGCGGGAGGTCTATATAAACGCGGCCGCGCGCATTCGCGATAACCGTGCCTTCGGCGAGGTCGCCGACTTTCGGGGGGTTTTTAATACTGGCGAGCGTTTTTGCTTGCGGGGTTTCCTTATCCTTTTTAACTTCCTTCTTAATCTTCACCGGAGTCGTTGCTTTTTCAATCACAAAATTAAATATAGAAAATTACTAATAAATACCTTGTTACGCATAAAGCACCCTTTGCAGGACAGGCGCATTTACTATAGCAGGGTTTGCGCGTTTGTGCAAAACTATCCATATGTCAGATACCATATTTAACAACCTCTACAAAAAACTAAATAAGGCACAACGCGAGGCGGTGGATGCGATTCAAGGCCCGGTGATGGTGGTCGCTGGGCCGGGGACTGGAAAGACATCAATACTCACGCTACGAGTTGCGAACATTCTGAAGCGCACCGACACTCCTGCGGATGCGATTTTGGCGCTTACTTTTACGGAAGCGGGCGTGAAGGCAATGCGCACGAAACTTTTAAAAATTATCGGTCCGCGCGCGTATGAAGTCCGGATGCACACCTTCCATAGTTTTGCGAATGATTTAATTAAACGCTATCCGGAAGAATTTCCGCGCATCGTGGGCGCCGAGCATATGGAGGATTTGGAGCAGATACATATTGTAGAAACCTTGATTAATCGCACCCGTTCGCCGCTTCTGCGCCCGAAAAATTCACCTGCGTATTATGTTTTGCCCGTGATTGACGCGATTAAGCAATTGAAGCGAGAAAATGTACCGCCGGCGGAGTTCCTAAGACTTTTGGCGAAAAGCGCGGATGTAAAAACTGACAAATGGAAACGAAGCCGCGAACTTGCAAAATTGTACCGCGCGTACGAAAAAGAACTCGTGAAGCGCCGTTTGTACGATTTTGAAGATATGATTATAGAAGCGGTGCGTGCATTGGAACAAAACCCCAACTTCAAATTGCGCTTGCAGGAGGAGCATCAGTTCGTGCTTGCCGACGAACATCAAGATGCGAACCGAAGCCAGAACCGCCTGTTGGAACTTTTGTGCGACTACGATGCGGCGCCGAACCTGTTCATCGTCGGCGATGAAAAGCAGGCGATTTTCCGTTTCCAGGGCGCGTCGCTTGAGAACTTTCTATATTTCAAAAAACGATTTCCGAAGGCGCGCGTTATTGCGCTCACCGACAATTACCGTTCTCAATCAACGGTGCTTTCCGCGGCGCATTCGCTTATCGCGAAATGTGTGCAGGGCGAACATCCAACACTCGCGGCGCGTGCAGGGCACGCTCCGCTCGCCGTCCGCGTCGTTGAAGCGCAGAGCGAAATGGGCGAGCTTGCGTGGATTGCGGACAGAATAGAACAACTTATTAAAAACGCTGCACTGGCGTGCGAAATTGCGGTGCTTGCGCGGGAGAACAAAGATGCGGAGAAAATTGAGCAGACACTTCGCTCGCGCGGCATTGTCGTGGCGCGGCGTGGGAACGCGGACGCGCTCCAGTCGGTGCGGATTGATGCGTTCCGGAAATTGTGTATCGCGATTTTGAGTCCGGCTGATGATGCATCTCTCGCGCCGATTTTGTTTTACGACTTTCTTAAACTTCCGTTACTTTCAGTTATGGAAGCAATTCACGCGCGGAATGAGGGCCTTCTCATTCGCCGCATCGTTAAATACGGAAAAGAACTTGCCGCGTTCCAGAAAAAGCTTTTTGCGTGGCAAACGATTGCGCACAACGAGCCGCTTGTGGATGCGATTGAGCGCATTGCGCACGAGTCCGGATTTCTAGAAAGCGCGCTCGCGCGTCCGGATGCGCCCGAAGCGCTCGCGCACTACGCGGCGTTTCTTGAAAGCGCGACGCGCCTCGCGGAGCGCGACAAGCGCGCGAAGCTCGTGGACTTTCTCGCACGCTTGGAACGAGCAGAGGCGCACGGCGTCGGCGTCATTTCTTCGGCGGAAGCACCCGATGGCGTGGCGGTGCTCACGGCGCATCGGGCAAAAGGGTTGGAGTTTGACTATGTGTTTATCGCTTTCGCGCAAGACGGCAAATGGGGCGGGAAACGCAGCCGCGCTTTGTTTGATTTACCCATATACGAAAACGAAACGAACGAAGACGACACGCACGACGAACGGCGCTTGTTCTATGTTGCGCTGACGCGCGCCCGCAAAGAAGCATCGGTGAGTTGGCATTCAAAAAACGCCGACGGCCGTGCGCTTCTACCCAGCCGTTTTATTTTCGAGATGGAGGAGAAAAGCAGAGAGCATATGCAGATACCACCACCCCGTCTCCCTTCGGGAGACACCCCTCCTCAGTTGAGGAGGGGATTAAGAGTGTTTGATAAAACATACTTAAATTCTCTATTTTTAGAACAGGGATTTGCCGTTACGCACCTCAACAATTTTCTGAAATGCCCGCTAAAATACTTTTTTCTGAATCTTGTGCGCCTGCCGCGCGCGCAGTCGGGAGCAGAATTGTACGGCTCAGCAATTCATACCGCGCTCGCGGCGCACTTTGCTGCTCGCACGCGCGACGCCGACAAACCGTTTGCCGAAATCTTTAGAACTTTTGAAAATGCGCTCCGGCGCACGCATCTTGCGGAGCGCGATTTCAAAGCGTACTTGGCGGAAGGGAAGCGGGAATTGAAAGGGTATCTCTCTTCACGGCAGTTTCCGCGTGTTTCGTGGAACGAATACCGCATCGCGGGCATTTTCCTCAAAGTCGGCGATGAGAAATTGGAGCTCACGGGCAACTTGGACAAAGTGGAAATGCTTCCGGACGGCAGTGTTGCCGTGGTGGACTACAAAACAGGAAAGCCGCGGACACGAAACGATATTTTGGGGAAGACGAAATCAAGCGACGGCAATTACTACCGCCAACTCGTGTTTTATAAGTTGCTTTTGGATGAGATACAAGTCGCCTCATCCCGCCTCTTCGGCGGACAGGCGGCGACTCGCCGAAGCGGCGGAAAAAATTGGAATATGTCGCGCGGCGCGATTGATTTTATCAAGCCGGAAAAAAACGGCTCCTACCGCCGCGAGGAGTTTGAGATTACCGATGCCGATGTTGCCGCGCTTAAAACGCAGATTACCGATGCCGCCTCGCAGATTTTAGACCTCTCGTTTTTAAAAAACGGCTGCGGCGAAAAGGACTGTGACTGGTGCCGCCTCAGCGAATCTATTGGTTGTGAATAATCACGCACAATGATACAGTATAGTCATTATGGCTACCATTACTTTATCAAAAAACAAAATTATGCGGGAAAAGGGCGTGGTTGTTTTACCGCTTGAGGAGTACAACAAACTCTCGGAACGCGCCGTGCCTGAATATTACCTCACTGGCAAAGCGGCGCGCGACCTTGATGCACTTGTGGAAGAAGGTTGGCGGGATTATCACGCAGGCAAAACAATAAGAGCTTCTTCTGTAAAAGAAGCGCTCCGCATCTATGCCAAGAAAAATAGAAAGCATTGATTATGGTAGTCGCTTTCTCAAAAAGCTATCCCGTCTCGCTGATCGTATTGCGGATGAAGTCGAGGAGAAAGAAATGCTTTTTAAAGCAGATGCATTTGATTCACGACTACATACTCATAAATTGCATGGAAAAGATAAAGGTTCATGGGCATTTTGGATAAACAATAAATATCGGATTAAGTTTATTTTTCTAGACGCGCATCGCGTTCTTTTTCTTGATGTCGGCACGCACGATATTTATTCTTGAGCCCTTGACAAGAATGTAGATTATCTTATACTGAAAGATAGGTTTTTTTGTTGGTCAATAATTCATAGAAAGTGAGGATTAAGATGCAATTAGAGCAAATTACTATTTTGATTAGTCGGGTTATGTTAGTGAATGAAGTACTTTCATGGGGGGAGGAAACGGATTTTATTCGTACTGCTGAAGAACACAAAAAGGAAATTGTGATGGCAATTTGCGAGGAAAAAAGAATAGACCCTAAGGATATTTCTTCACTTCCTTTCCACACAGAACTTGAATCCGAAAGGGTGAAAGAATCGGTGAGAAAACTAAGATCTTTATTATTAAGTCACATACCGGTTGGAAAACTCCGGTAAAAGTTCACGGCGGTTCGCTTCGCGCACCGCCTTTTTCATACGACCTTTATCTAAGACATGCAACTTATTATTAAGATACGATCGTTTCTTAATGCTAAATTGTTTCCCTCTCGCCATTGGATAAGGGGGAGATGCCTTGAGAGGGGGTGGTTTGTGTTCGGAAATTATTTCAGTATCGCATCAAGAATCGTTTTCACCGCATTGTAGGGGAGTGCGCCGTTAATGGTTATTTTTGTTTTGTCGGACGAGAGCGCGACGCCGCCGCGGAATTGCGCGATAAGCGGAGCAAGCGCAGTTTCTTGTGTTTTTGTTACGGCGTTTTTGAGTACAAGTACGCTAAACGGCGTACCGGTTGCGCCTGCGGAAGCGCCGTCTTGGTAATCCTTTTCAATTTTCTCCGCATATTTTCCACTTGCAAGACATTCATTAAATTTTTTCTCGTCAAGTTTCAGGAGCGTTGCGATTTTCGGAAGTTCTGCCGGGTCAAGCCCGTTGTTTGAAGGCGTGATTTCAAACATACGGTCTAGGTACGACCAAAACGCGATATTGCCGCCGAGTTCTCCGGCGCACTCCGTTGCCTCTGCTTCTTTGCGCGCTTTCGGGTGGAGCTGGTCAAGCGGGAAGTGCCGATACACCCACGCGAGCGCGCCGGTCTTTCCATATTCATCCATCAGTTTCTGCATCGTGCCGTGGAATGCTTTGCAGAACGGGCACTCGGTGTCGGAATATTCAACGAGGGTAATCGTTGCGTCCGGGTTGCCGCGGATATGGTCGCCCGCGCCGACATCGCGGAGGGCGACCGCAACCGCCGCCGGTTGGATATCGGTCGGCTGTATATTTTTCGCAACGCTGCCGCTACGCCCGCCAAAGAAGATTGCTCCCGCAATCACAACTCCAGCGACCACAATTGCAAGCGGAATCGTCAAGAAATTACTCTGCGCATTTTGATTTGGTTCCATAATGTAAAAATCTGATTTTAATATCGTCAGTATACACGCATGGTTTCTACACTGCAACACCACCGTACTGTTTCACTTCTCTTTGTTATTCCGTTATATTGCAAAATAACGGTATAAGACAGGTACAAACAAATGCAGGTGAAATAAAGATAACAGAAATTGTCTAAGAGAGATTTTTGCAAAACACAAGAATACCGAGCGCACGATCGGTTAGTTTGTGAAGCACATGTGTTCCCTGATAGCGCTTCAATACCAAACCAGCAATCGCAAGTTTGCGAATATGGTCAGAAGCATTTTGATAATTCATATCCAATTCTTTTGCGATATCATCGACCGATAACTCCGGCTTTTTCTTGAGCAACTCTAACACTTGAAGCCGCCGGTGATTTGCAAACCCTTTAATAATTCGCTCCAATTTTCTCGATGTATTCTCCATAACAAACAGTATACCATTTTACACTCAGTTCTCTTACTCCGTTATTTTGCAAAATACTTGGATAACCGAACACACGGTGAATGGATATAAAAAAGGACTGGAAAAATATTCCAGTCCTTTTGTGTTCCTACATTTTTCTTTTCTGAAATTGCTTCCAGAGCGGCAACCATTTTTCACGGAATAACGCCAAAAGAATCTCATCGTGATATTCGCCGTTTTTGAAGAATTGTTTTTTACGCACTCCTTCTTCTTCGTATCCGCATTTTTTGCTGTAACGGACGGAGCGTCCGTTAAATGCAAGCGCGGATGAACACACTTTCCTCAAGTTTAATGCGTTAAATGCATAATCAAGCAAAAGCATTTTTGCTTCGCTTCCATACCCTTTCCCCCAAAAACGCTTTTCACCGATAAGCGCACCCGTTGTTGCTGTACCGTCTTTCATATTAATGTGATGAAGACCCATAATGCCAATCAATTCTCCTGAAGCGGTTACCAGCGCGAACACATGATCGGTGTTCTTTGATTCTGCGATCCGTTCGAGCCATTGTTCCTCATTTCGTTCGTACTGTGGCATATATGCCGCAAGATACTGCGTGACTTCGGGGTCGTTTATCCATTTTGTAATACGAGGCAGGTATGCTTTAAGCACGACGCAGAGATGTACGCATTTTCCTTTACGGAATATGACCGGTTCTACTTTCTTCATTTGGATTCCTTTTGTTTGATGTTAAAGAACTACGCTAAACAAAAAACCCTCGCTTTGTTCAGCCGAGAGTTCTCAAAAATGAAAAAAATTCGTTATTTCTAAAATCTACTTTTGTGAGATATCACGGCTGGACACAGCGTCTTTTTCGCGCATAAGCGCGTCAACAGAACCGCAAACAATTGCGGTCGGACGATTTTTATTCCAGTTATGATATTGATGTGTCATATTGGGAAGTATAACACAGTGGTTTTAAAACGGCAAGGTGTGGGTGAGGGTGCTCGCGGTGAAGGTTTCCCATTGCGAGGCGTTTTGAAGCGCGATGTCTTTGAGCGCTTTGCCGTCGCGGTATTTGAGCATGCGGTGCGCGCGGGCGTATTCGTAGAGTTCTTTGGTGATGCGTACATCCTCTATGCAGTACTTCCGCACCTTTTCCACCTCGCCCTTTTTCCACCACACAAGCGATTCCATTCCGTGCCCGATTTTCTTTTTGCCGAGCGTCGCTTCCGCGAGCGTGTCCAGCTTCAACCGCCGCCCCAAAACCGCTTTTACTTCTTTAAGCAAATCAACGCTTCTGATGCGCGAGAGGTCGCCGGAATAATATTTTGCAAGAATCGGCAAATCAAAATGCTCGGTATTGAATCCGATAATAAGGTCGGCGCGTTCTAGAATTGGCCAAAGCGCCTTGAGTTCGCCTTTGAGAAAGCTTTTGTACGAATCGTCGGCAGAGTCGTGAATGCACACGATTGCAAGTTCAAGCGCCGCGGGCTCGCGGCTCCCAACTTCGGCAAAGTCGTTCGTCGTTTCTATGTCAAACACAATTTTACGCATACGCAAAATTGTACGCTATTTATTTCACCAACTCAATCTCCTGCAAAAAGCGGACGATGGGGGGTTGTTTTTCAATGATGCGAACGAGGATGTCGGACGCGACTACGATATCAATCGTCGCGAGCGCGACGATGAACGCCACGGCGATTTTCTGGTTTCGCGTCCAGTCCAGCAACTTCATCAGTTCAAAGGGGATGAAAATCGCATAGAGCGAAATAGAAAAGGGGATGACGAGAAAGACGACAAACAGCGCGCCCCAGAACAGGTAGTCAAGCGTGAGGGCGATGGTGGGCAAGTTGAAGGTGTAATAGAGAAAGCGCGCGCCGAGTAGGATGTAGTCGGAGAAATAGAGCACGAAGTAGCCGAAAAATAGAAAATAGAGCGCGGTGAAGAAGGTGCGCCAGAGCGGCGTGAAATAGAAGTTCAGGACTTTTTTGAAATAGGTTTGTTTTGGCTTCGCCATAGCCCTGTACTACACGATTTGCATAAAAATAGCAACTATGGTAGGATACGGGGGTCGTTGTTTTCTCAAGGCGGTGTGGAAGCGTAAGCGTTACAGCCATATTGAGAAGGTCGGGCGACAGTTAGCAGTATTTTTTTCTCACTATGGCAAAGAAATTGTATGTAGGAAATCTTTCCTACTCTACCACTTCAGAGTCAATGCGCGAAGCGTTTGCGAAAGCAGGCGCCGTCGTGTCTGCGAATGTCATTATGGACAAAATGTCGGGCCGCTCGCGCGGTTTCGGTTTTGTTGAAATGGAGGACGCGGATGCGCAGAAAGCGATTGATATGTGGAATGGAAAAGAGATGGATGGCCGCGCGGTGACGGTAAACGAAGCGCGCCCGATGGCGGAACGCCCTCCGAGAAGCGGAGGCGGCGGTTACCACCGCGGCGGAGACCGGATGAGTTTCTAACTCAACCTATCCTAAAGAAAAATCCCCTCGTTGAGGGGATTTTTCTTTTGTACATAGTTTTACAAAACTCTTTTTCGGCACACATTTCTCAGAGCACACAAATTTTCTTGCTAGAAAATTTGCTCGTTTTCGCGCCGTCGCGCTCAAAAGGCTCTTCAAAATGTATGCACTCAACGAGTTTTGTAATTTTTCTCAGCGAAAAACACCACTACATACGCCGCCGCGATGCCGACAAGCGCGCCGCCCAAAATATCGGATGGGTAATGCACGCCGGCGATGACGCGGGCGACGGATATGAGCACTGCCGCGAGAAAGAACCACGCGCCCCATTTTTTGTTGTAAAAATAAAGCGCCGCCGCGAGCGCGAAGAAAAGTGCCGCGTGTCCGGACGGGAACGACCATGAGTTTTCGTGCGGAAAAAGCGGTAGTATATCATAGGCAACAAACGGGCGCTGGCGGTGATAGAAAAAACGAATGAGTTCAACGGCGCCGTAGCGCGCAATTGCTACCGAAAAGAGCGTAACCCAAAAAATGCGGATTTTTTCCCGCTTCTTGTAGCCGGAATAAAAAAGAAGCGCGAGAAATGCGAGTACAATGGCGTAGGGGAGGTACTCGGCAAGGAAAATAACCGCCACATCAAACGCGCGCGATTGCCCCGCGAGATTGTTAAGCCAGTGGAAAAGTTGTGAGTCCATACGCGTAGTATATAATATAATGAATACATTATGAAAGATTCAAAATCAACGCTTGTCGTGATAGCGGCGCTTGTGGTCGTTGTTATCGTGGCTCTTTTTTCGGTCAAGGTATTTTCCGGACCTTCAACGCCAGACCCAGAAATTCTCTCGCGCACCGGTTTGCATTGGCATCCGGAGCTTGTGATTTTTGTGAAAGGCGAGCGGCAACCCATTCCTGCCAACATCGGCATCAGCGCCGTACATAACCCCGGCGTTATTCATCTTGAAATGCAAGGGCTTGTGAAAAAGAACAACACGAAACTCGGCGCGTTTTTCAAAGTATGGAACAAATCGTTTTCGGATTTCGGCACCACAACCCCGCGTATGACGGTAAACGGCGCAGACAATACCGAACTGCTTGACTATCCGATGAAGGACAAAGACAAAATTGAACTGTATTTTGAGTAAGCAGATTTTCATTCACTCTTTCGTCCGCTGTTTTAGTATAAGGAACCCTTCGGCCGAACGGTTCCATAAGAGATTTTGGGAAAGTGGTATGATAAGGCGTATATGAAAAAACTTGAGAAAATTCTGAAAGCATTCGGCAATATCAGCCGCCTCCGAATTGTTCGGTTCTTAAAACAGCGCGGGAGCGCATCGGTTATGGAGATTTCCAAGAACACAAAGTGCTCATACAAGGCGACCTCAAAACATTTGTCAATTTTGTTTCGCGTTGATTTGGTAGACCGAGAGCAGAAAATGTACGAGATGCATTACCACCTTGCCGACAACATGGACCCGGCAGCTCAGGCAATTCTTGATGTCATTTAGTTTTTTCCAACATTTGTTCTCTGTAATTCTTTATAGAACCCTTCGCCCGAACCATTCCATGGACAATGGAGGAAGATATATTGTGCAAAAAAGAAAATGTGGCGTATTCATTCAAGAAAACTGCATGTTACCGCATAACGATTGAAAAATAAATGAAAAACTGGTAAGTTGTCGCTGGAAACATCCAAGTTCTTGTTTTTTTGGAAATGCTCTTTTACAGAAAGAAATATGAAAATACACGATCAATTTGACAGTCTTTCGCCAGTTGATTATCGGTACTGGGACGAGGAAGTGGCGAAGTATCTCTCTGAGAACGGGTTTACCCGTTACAAGCTCCTCGTGGAGCTTGCGCTCGTGAGAGTGCTCCACCGCCGCGGAATTTGTACAGAAGCCGCTGTTAAAGAAGTTGAGGTAGCTTGCAGTCAAGTAACAACTGCTGAAGTGTACGAGGAAGAAGACCGAATTCGGCATGACATCCGCGCACTCGTAAATTGTGTGCGTAACAAAGTTAGTAATGGCGCGAAGCCGTACATTCACATGACGGCAACTTCGTACGATATCATTGATCCTGCAAATGCCGCTCGCTACAAGGAAGTTGTCGAAAAAGTACTTATTCCATCTATCACGAGGTTGGAGGGAGTGCTCATCAGCATCACGCTCCGCGAAGAGGAAACAGTACAAGTTGGCAGGACACACGGACAGCATGCGGTTCCAATCACATTCGGCTTCGCGCTCGCAGAATATGTCAGCCGTCTTGGCGGTTCCATCGAAGAGCTGAGGGCTCGCGCTGCGAAACTCCCTGGTAAGTTTTCGGGAGCGGTTGGAGCGTACAACGCTTCGTCGCTGTTCTTCGATGACCCCGAAGGTTTCGAGGCGGAAGTACTCGCCGAGTTGGGACTTACACCAGCCGAACATTCCACACAAATCATTCCACCAGAGGCACTGACTCGTCTCTTCTGCGAAATAACAATCACCGCGGGCGTACTCGCTAACTTGTCCGATGATATGCGGAATCTTCAACGGACAGAAATCGGAGAAGTGGGTGAAGAGTTTGAAACGGCGCAAGTCGGCTCCTCGACCATGCCGCAAAAACGCAATCCCATCAACTTCGAGAACGCCAAGAGCTGTTGGAAAATCGTCGCACCGCGTATCGTGACTGTGTTCATGGATCAAATCAGCGAGCACCAACGCGACCTTACCAACTCCGCGTCCGCGCGGACATATGGCGAGGTTGTTGCTTATGTGGTTTCAACCGCGAAGCGATTGACGCGCACGATGAAGAAGCTCACTGTTGACTACTCCAATTTGGAGCGTAATCTCGCCATGCAGAAAGGTTCCTAAATTCCACCCTGAAGTAGGACACTCTCACTTTTAATACTCGTAATGATA
>CAYORD010000005.1:0-12359 GCA_964406265.1 uncultured Candidatus Saccharibacteria bacterium
AGCGCTGCTCCCAGCGCAAATGAGCCGCAATGAAATTATGAAAATTGCAAAAGCAAAAAAGGCGGCGCTCGGCGTTACGGATAAAGCGAAAATCGGCGTTCTCGTCGGCGCGGTCTTGAAAGAAACAAAAGGCCGTGCCGAAGGCGCGGCGGTGAAATCAGCCGTGGAGGAACTCTTTTAATTTCTCCCGCGTCACTTTTCTATCATCCCACGGAATGCTCGTGCCGCCGACAATCATTGACTGCTCGGCGCCTTTACCGGTAATGAGCACGACATCGCCAGTGCGCGCTATAGATAGCGCTTTCCTGATTCCATCACGCCTATCTTCAATTACAAAAAGATTCTCGCCGCGAGTTTTTCCAGAGCGCTCCGCCGAATCCGCAATATCTTTCAGAATCTGTTGCGGTTCGTCGTCGTACGGGTCAACATTGCTCACCACGACATAATCCGCCATTTCTGCGGCAATTTCGCCCATCTGCGGCCGCTTCGCTTTGTCGCGTCCGCCGCCTTCCGCGCCAAGTAATACAATAACTCTTGCATTGTTTGTCGCTATAGTTTTTGCTGTCCCGAGCGCCGCCGCCATACTCACCTTTTCGTGCGCATAATCAACAATGACTGAAAACTTCTGCCCTTCATTTATCACCTCCATCCGTCCTGGAATGATACGCATGTCAGACAGCCCTTTTTCGATGGCGGTATCGCTAACACCCGCGAGACGGCTTACGATAATTGCGGGCAATGCGTTATATACATTGAATCTGCCGAGTATAGCGAGGTGAAATGTCTTTCCTTGTATTGAAAAATCAACTCCACGCACTGACTCCTGTATCTGTTCAGCGCGCACATCCGCGCGATTCAAGACACCGAATGAGATTTTTGTATGAGCAGGAAACGAAAGGAAGAATTTTGCGTGCGCATCATCGGCATTCGCAATAATCGTTTGTACCGTTGCAAATAGTTTGCCTTTCATCTTTTTATACTCCTCAAAACTGCCTCTATGTGATTCCAAATGCTCCGGCGACAAGTTGGTAAACACCGCAATGTCGTAGGAAATGCCGCTATGTCGATATTGCTTGATTCCTTCGGAAGTTGTTTCTACAACGCAGTAGGTACAGTCCGTCCGCACCATTTCCCGCATTATTTTCTGAATTTCAAAACGCCCCGGCATAGTCATATGGTATGCGTTGAGGCGCTCCCGCTCGCCAATGCGAATATTGGCGGTGGTGATAATGCCGGTTTTAATGCCCCCTGCCGAAAGGCATGCCCAAATAAAATTCGCCGTGGAGGTCTTCCCCTTGGTGCCCGTTACTCCGATGACTGTCATTTTTCTTGATGGAACACCGTACCGAAGCGCGCCAGCCCACGCGGTTATGTAGTGAAAAAACAAAATGAGCTTTTCAGGCAGAAATCTTTTGAGAGTACGCTTCATATGTTTTTAATCGCCTTACTGAAGCAATATACTCCATACCGGAAACGGCCCGCAACGACATCGTAAAAATCAGCGTGAACAACTTGCCTGCCTCCGAATTTCTGCTTAAACGCCGTGAGCCCTTCCCACCCTTTATACATTGTTCCCGCGGCAACGCCTCCGAAATTGTAGTGCGCGCAGCCGAGCGTTTTTGCGTGCCGTATCGCCGCCCATTGCGCGGCATACGCGGGCATCCGATTGCGTTCGGCGTTCGCGAGCCCGCCGAACACATAGTGCGCCGTTTTTCCGTATACGATAACTAAATGTATCGCTAAAATCTTGTCTTGGTACTTCGCAACGGACAAAAAGCCGTTTTCGGAAGTAATACTTTGGAAAATACTTTTGTAGTATTCCTTTTCGTGTAAACGGAATCCATCGCGATGCGCCGTTTCCTGCATCAAATGGTAGAAATCGTCAAAATATGTTCCGAAATCGGCGCGGACAATTTCTGTGGCGATACCTTTCCGTTCCGCCAGCCGTATTGAATAGCGCGTTTTTTCGTGCATCGCCATCAGAAGTTCATCTTCTGTTTTGTGTACATCCAAAAACCACTCGGCGCGCGGCTGGAAATGCGCCGAGCGGTAGGTGGCGCGCGGGGACTTGGTAAAAAGCTCTTTGAGCAGTGACAGAGTGTCCGGCACCGAAGTAAAATCAAGCCGCGTGAAAACCGCGTTCTCCGATTGTGTGATTCTTAAAATCTGTTCGCGCAAAAACGAAAGCAATTCTTTTGAAGGCGGGGTCTTTGACACAGGCCCGTACGGCGCATACAGATAACTCTTTCCGAAAAAAAGCGGGTACTTCACCAGTTGAAAATACGCAATCGGTTGATTGTTTTCCAAAATCAAAAATCGCCTCACGGTTCTGCAGAGAGATTCTTGCCATTTGCCGTAAAACTCCGCCTGCGTAAATGCCGCGTCGGCATACAAATCAAGCGGCTCAAACCGCTCCCCCGCCTTTAATTCTCGCAGTGAAAAGCTCATAAAAATCGTAAAGGTAAACGATACTATACCACAACAAACCGATACGGCTTTTCCGCCCATTCTTTTCCAGCATATGCAACACCGATGCGCGGCGCGCGCTTGTATTCGCCGCGCCCGATGCGCAATCCGCGGTCTTCAAACCATACGCCATTTGCGGGAATGGCGCGTTTGCCGTTTTGTGCGCCGTTTATAGTAAGGTGCGCCATCAGCCGCGCAGGTCCGGAAATATCTCCCGCGCCGCGAATAAGAATCGCGGCGGGATAATCCTTTTTTCCAACAACGACATTGAGAAGCCAATGCATTCCATACACGAAATACACATACAAAAAGCCGGCGTCGCTCCACATCACTTTATTACGCAGAGTTTTTCCGCGGAACGCGTGAGACGCGCGGTCTTCAAAGCCGTCGTACACTTCAAGCTCGGTAATGGGAAGCGCGATTTCCTTTCCGCGTTCCGCGCGCACAATATATTTGCCCAAAAGCTGCCTCCCAACCACAAGCGCTGGTCGGCTAAAAAAAGAGGGCTCCAATATCACTCGCATATACTGCAAGTATAACTCTGTTCGACGATGTGGATAAGTAACTTGTACACTTTCTAATTACTTTCTATAATACTCTATATGCTCACCAAGAAGCAAGCGGAGGTTTTCCACTTCGTGAAGATATACCGAACAAAGAAAAATTACGCTCCCTCATTAGAAGAAATCAAAAGAAGGTTCAGACTCGCTTCTGTTTCTACTGCTCATTATTACATCAGCAAACTCCAAGATGCCGGTCTTCTCAACAAAGAACACAACCAACCGCGCGCGGTTTCGGTTGTAAGAGCGAAACAAACAATAGAAATCCCTATTGTAGGAGCAATTGCCGCCGGACAGCCGATTGAAGCGCTCGAAATCCCAAGCGAGACCATTACTATTACGCGAGACGAAATTGGAAAACAAGGAAGGCATTACGCTTTGCGCGTCCAGGGTAATAGCATGATTAATGAAGGTATTTTTGACGGCGATATGGTTGTGATACGGAAGCAAGAAACGGCGGAAAACGGCCAGACCGTCGTCGCCATCATTGATGATAACGAAGCAA
Organism: uncultured Candidatus Saccharibacteria bacterium; assembly: GCA_964406265.1. Taxonomy (GTDB): domain Bacteria; phylum Patescibacteriota; class Minisyncoccia; order Phycocordibacterales; family UBA10002; genus UBA10002. The sequence continues at coordinate 3,532 of CAYORD010000005.1, forward strand.
CATTGAAGAAATTTTATCGCGAGAATGGGCGATTTAGATTGCAGCCGGCAAACCCGACACTCTTCCCTATTTACAGAAACGAAGTGGAAGTAAGAGGAGTTGTCGTTAAAATAATCCGTAATCTTGAATCGCCTCTTGACCAAGAACAATCAAGAAATGAGAAATATGTCCGTAGGATTGATTATTCGTGGGATTATCGTGGAGAAAAGACAAAGTCACATACACATGGGATACACACCTATCCTGCAATGTTTATTCCGCAAGTCGCGCGGCGGCTGTTAGAAACATATAGCAAGGAGGGCGATACGATATGCGATATTTTTTGCGGCTCAGGAACCGCTCTTGTTGAAAGCAAGCTGACAGGAAGAAATGCATATGGCATTGACCTTAATCCTCTTGCTATTTTTCTTGCACGCGCGAAAACAAAACTCATTAATCCACACAAACTAACAAAAGAATATCTCGCACTTATAGACACAGTAGAAGAAATTAAAGAGAGCGGCATACAGAAACCCAACTTCAAGAATATTGACTTCTGGTTTAAAGATACAGTAATTACAAAACTCGCCAAATTGAAAAAAGCGATTCTTGCTATTAAAGATAAATTAATTCAAGATTTTTTGCTTGTTACCTTGAGCGAGACCGTTCGTTATTCCTCAAATACAAAAACAGGAGAGTTTAAACTCGTACGCGTTAAGGGGGAGAAGTTAGAAAAACATAATCCCGATGTTATGAGGATTTTCCGAACACACGCAGAAAGAAACATCGCGGGAATGGTTGATTTCTACAAAGATGTAACACACGACTCGTGGACGAAAATCATTTATGGTGACTCGTCAAAAGATAACGGCATACAAGCAGATTCCATTGACTGCATTATCACCTCTCCGCCATACGGCGATAGCCGGACAACAGTTGCCTATGGCCAGTTTTCCCGCTTGTCGGCACAATGGATTGATATGTTTGGTAATCCAGACGATGCGTCCGGTGTAGACAACACATTGCTCGGCGGTAGAGCGTCACCAACCCTCTTTCACTCCCTTTCATCGACACATTTAAATGATTCACTTGATAAAATTGCCGAGCGAGATGAAAAACGAGCAAGAGATGTTCTAAGTTTTTATATCGGTTTGAATGAATGCGTAAAACAAGCGCACAAAATCCTTAAACCGCAAAAATACTTCTGCATCGTTGTCGGCAACAGATTAGTAAAACAAGTGAGAATTCCAACTGATTTCATTATCGCCGAATTGGCGGAAAAAATCGGCTTTACCTGTGAAGATATACTCGTACGAAGTATCCCAGGAAAAAGAATGCCGACAAAAAACTCACCGACAAACATTGCAGGCGCATTGGAAGAAACAATGAACAAAGAAAGTATCGTGATTTTGAGGAAGTGTTAGAGAATTCTTTTCTGAATCTTAAACAACAACGGCAAATCATTTTCAGTGAGACGAAAAGCAGAACCATGGTCATGCGCCTGTCCTGCTTTTTTGCCGCTATGATATACGCCGAGGCGGATGTCGTATTTTGAATGAGCGAGAAACTTTGTGGGGTCAATTTCTTTGAGGATATAGGCCTCCGTAAAATGAAAGTATTCGCGACGGCGCTCTTTTTTCGTTTGTGCAAGAACTAAAATTAACCCGTTGCCGATTTTTTCTATCGCTTTTCGTTTTAGAAATTCTACGCGGTAATACCCTATTACGCTTTCTTTATGTAGAATAAAAAGCTTGCCTTGTTTTACATCAATTGCACAGTGGAAACCCATAGCGTTTTTCCTACCGTTTTCTATGGTTTGATGCAGAATCTTTATTTCAGGAAACTCTGTGTCTGGGTAACCGAATCTCTCGCGAATCTCAGCATTCGTTATACCTTCTGGACTTTTAGTAAATAGCGTCAGCATTGACGATGTTTTTATTCTTTGTGACTTCAATTCCATAACACCGAAATCAGGTAGGGCGATATTATTCTCCTTGAGATGAAGATGGTCCTCAAGTGTCTTGCCGATTCCCGTGTCGTGCCTTCGGTTAGATTTTATCCATCCTTTTTCAGAAAGTTCTTTGAGCACTTTTTTAATTTTTGCGAGAGTCCATTTTTTCATAATAGTAATTGTAAAAATCTCTTATGACCCCAAAGCTTGGCTTTCCGAACTGGTATCCCAAAGGGAATACATCGATTTAAACATACAAAGCCTGTCTTTGTTTCTTAAGATATAACCATCGACCACCGTAGTGTATCGTACGCATAGTACCACGATATAAAAAATACTCCCTGGCTCGGACAACGAAACATCAAAAACAATTGGTAAAAAACCTCCAAGACAGCGTTGCCGCCTTGAAGGTTGTGTCGTAAAACTATCTCTGTACACGATTTAAGAGTTCTTCAGCCAAGATGAAATCAATTTCGTCATTAATGTTGACTGACCTATCTTTCGGCATCACATACGCCATTGGTTTGTCGCCCCACAAACTGCCGCCAAAAATTATTGCTGGGAAGGTAGCATATATTGCTCCATTTCTCACATATACATCATCAAACACTTGACGAGGTAACGGATAATCTTTTTCAGGAGTTTCTTCTCGCGCAAGAAGAGTCCCATGTGCATTTTTTACATACACCCGTTTTGGATGAATGTCTGATTTAACAACGGATAGTACAGCCGTAGCCGTACCTTCGTTTGCGAGTAACAACGCAACGGCGTTATCAATGTCTGAAGACAGGCATAACGGAGTGGTCACGCGTAGCAACAAAACGGCTTTTGGTAAAACGCTGGTTTGTTGAATAAGTTTTTCCACAGTGTGTCTGAAAACGCCAAACGATGGCTGTCCTGAAACCGAAAATGACGGGACATGCCTTCGCACTTCAATACCACCAACTTGATTTGCAATTTCTGCAATAGCATCGTTGTCGGTAGTGAGTGTAATGCGGCTTAGAGATTTAGCGCTTTTTGCCGATTCCAACATATAATGCAGAAGCGGCCTACCTGCAATAGTACGGATATTTTTCTCAGGCAGACCAGTTGAACCGCCTCGTGTCGGAATGATTGCCCACACTTCTTGCAGGTTGCTCATTTCTCCTCCTTTCCTGGAACAATGTCATACACCGCAAGCCGTTGGAACGACTTACTTTCTGAACGCAGGCGCTCTAGATACACTGCCGCATACATAGGCCCGCGTCCGATAAGAATAATGAGTGAAGCAACCTCTGGTGGAAAACCGAGGTCAAGCAATATAGAGCCACCCGCGGCTTCTATGTTCATATACTGACCGCGGCTCGCACCGATGACTTTTTCTACTTCTCTCGCGGCGCGAACATACTTTCCGACAAAATTATGCTCATCGCACAACTTCGTCAAAACAATAGCCCGCGGATCTTTTGAGTGGAAACGATGTCCGTAACCATAAAAGAGTTTTCTTGCACTGATACGGTTTTGTGCATATTGTACAATGTTCTCGGCTTCCGCCGCCTCCCTCAACATATTCATTGAGCACTCCAGCGCACCCTGATGAACGCCGCCAGAACCGACCAGGAATCCACTCAGCGCAGAATTGAGAAACGATGAACGGCAATCCGCCCCCATCCGCACCGCAATAGTGCTTTGTCCGGTAATTCCATGACTCACATGAGAAACGATAACCGCACGAAGTAAATCCGCCTCTATTTCATTTGGTTGCCTTCCAAAGAGAAGCAGAAATACCATTTCCTCATAGCAAAAATTGCGAATGATATCTTCCTGATTAACTCCGTATGTTAGGAGTTTGTTTTTACCGACTTCGGTAATGTTTGATTTCCAAGGTACTTCTTTCGGCATAACGAACCTTTCTTTTTTGTGTATTAACTTTTCCTCTATTATACAACACCAATATTGTTTTTTTGTCAACGAAGCGCATTTGGTATACTACTTTATATGAATGTCACATTGCGTACTAAAAGTGGGTATGGAGACTTCGGAGTTTTGAGTGAGCAATATCGCAAGGCACGAAAAGATTTCCCCGATGAACCCATTGCGTATATCTTTGAGGTGCTCGGAAGCAAAAGACCATACATTTTGGATATGGGATGCGGTACCGGCATCGCAACAACACAGTTATACAAGAACGGAGCACAAGTTGTCGGAACTGATATTGACGAGCAGATGATACAAATAGCAGACACAGAGAACCACTCCAAAATACGCTATCAAATCGCACCCGCGGAAAAACAGCCGTTTGCAGACCACACTTTTGATGCCGTAACCGCTTTCAGTGCATTCCACTGGTTTACACACACGAAAGCGCTCAATGAGATTGCGAGGGTGCTTAAACCGGATGGCGTATTTTTTGCAGTCAATAAAAACGAGTCAGGAGATTTTAAGGAGCAAAACAAAGAAATTTTAAAACGATTTATTTCCCAAATGGTGCCGGATGTAAAGGAAAAATATGACCCGAGAAAAGTATTGGAAGAAAACGGCTTTCGAGATGTCAGAGAGCGACATTTTTCTGCAACTGAACATTTTAATCAGAACGGGGCACTTGAATATATACAAACAATGAGCATATGGAATCTAGTGCCCGTGGTAAATAGATACGATGCGCTGAATGATTTACGGACGCGCTTCTCTTCCATCTATAACACACATGGAACGATCGCCAGAAAACTTGATGTCGTGGTTGTGTCGGGAAGATTGAAGAAGTATTTGTAATCCAATACTTCAGTTTATTTCATATTGCGGTTAATCTATGCGGCCACACAATCCGGCTCAGTACTCTGTAAATCAGATACACCACATACGAAAGCGGCGGAATCATACCAATACCCCATAGAAGCGGATAGGTGTGTATTCCTTTATTTAATTTTGATGCGTTAATCCGATCTCATATAACACCCGGGCGACTAACGCGTTCGCTCTACTCGAGGATACTCCGAACTCTTTACCTATCTCTGAGAAAGTGTGTGGTCTGTCCCCATTGATGCCGTATCGGTACTCAAAAAATTCAAAGTACCGAGGCGGTACATTCACGAGCGTGTGTTTTTGCTTCCTTGAAACTCATGGTGATAACCTCTGTAATTAGATTCTATAACACCCCTCTCAACCTCGTCTCTTCCTTTCCTTCAGGAATAACCTCGAACTTGAACTGGTCATTGAGCTTAACCGTCGTTGTCCGCACCTGCGTCTTCTGCACGTTCCCGCGCATATCATTCATTTTTCCAAACACAGCCGTTTTGTATTTCGTGTCGGCGTTGTCCGTCAGATGCTTTCCCTTACTCTCAACAACATACACAAACTCAAGCTCTCCTTTATCGTTCTTACGCGCAATTACAAAGTCAGGCCGTATCTTGTCCCTCTGCCAGCCCTGTACCGCATACCATCCCTTCTGCGGCTTATTTCGTGCCCACCAGACGACATTCCGGCTCTCCTCAATGATGTCTGCCACCTCTTGTTCAAGCGTATTCATAGAGTCGGGATCTATGGCTTCGTATAGATTAAGCGTATAGATCGGTGGTGTGTTTCCAGCGACACTGTCTTTGTCGGGCATAGAAAATCCCGATTCGGCATCGTCAGAAACAACAAGCTCAAGCGAATCTCTTTTTACAAGGTCCTCAAAAATAGATTGCTCTTGCTTCTTTCTAAACTCCACCAAACGCTTCTCAATTTCCCGAGCAATATATCCTGAATCATGGTCAAGTACCTCTGGCGAGGGAAACGGTAAAAGAAATAGTAAAGCTTTCCGAACTCCTAAAAAACCTTTGTTTCTATTACAAAAACGCCACTCCCCACGAAAAAGAGAAAATCATTAAAGAGATATTTTCCGAACTTTCAATAAACGGAGAAACCATTACCTATCAATGTATAAAAGGATTCCAACCACTTATGAACCGTTCTGTTGCTTTTTATGACCTCAATGGGATTCGAACCCATGTTCCGAGATTGAGAATCTCGTGTCCTAGGCCAGGCTAGACGATGAGGCCTTACGGAAAAAATAATAACATCTTTTATCTTTTTTTCCACTCCGGCTCTTGGCGAACCAAAAGTTCTGCTGCGCGCGATGGGTCCGCGATTATCTGTTCAACAATTCGCTCCATTCGCATTCCCTGCGAGCCCTTTACCAAAACAATATCTCCGGCACGAAGCTCAGAGCGGAGCGCTTCGCCTGCGGCGCGCGCATCAGAAAAGGCGCGGATTTTTGGCGATGCGATGCCCGTACCGGCCGCCCGTTCGCCTACCAGCCACACGGCGTCGGCAACACGCACCGCTTCTTCCACCATTTTTTGATGTTCAGTTTTACTAAACCCCCCCAGTTCCAACATATCGCCGAGTACGGCGATAGTGCGGCCCACTCCGCGCGCTTCGGAAAGCGCGCGGAGTGCCTCCGCAACGGCAACCGGCGAGCTGTTGTAGGTGTCGTCAATGATTCGCGTTCCGTGTATCCCTTCGAGTAAACGCATTCATCCCGGTGCGAGTGTCCGCTCCGAAAGCGCGCGCGCCGCGCGCGCGAGGTCAAACCCGAGCGCTTTCGCAACCGTGAGCGCAGCGAGCGCGGCATACAGCGGCGGGTTCCCCAACACCCCCTCCGTCCGAATGCGTGAAGCGAACTCGCCCGCGCGGATGTCGGCGCGTTCGCTTGTTCCGAAAGAAATGAATCGCGTACCCAGCGGCGCGAGGGCGCGGAACGCAAGCACATCCGTATCGTCCGCGTTCACTATGAGCGAACCGCCTTTCCGCAAACCGGAAACGAGCGCGCCCTTTTCCGCAATCAATTCCCCTACCGAAGAAAAATTCTCAATGTGCACAGGCGCATGAGACAACCTAGTAACCACGACGATGTGCGGCTTGAGCCATTTTACGATTGCACGAATGTCGCCGGGCCGGTCAGTACCAATTTCAACCACGAGAAAACGAGGGTAGCGTGTAGCGTGTAGCGTGTAGCGTGTAACAAGAAAAAACAAACTGCGTAGAAAAACAAAAAGCCAGCCGAGCGGGTTGTTCCACTGATTCTTCTCGCCGAGAATGGTAAGCGGAACGCCAATGTCGCTGTTGTAGCTTTTTTCACTTTTGCGCACGAAAACAAACGGTGCAAGTGCCGCGGCAATAGCATCCTTTGCCGAAGTTTTGCCAACCGTGCCGGTTACGGCGATTACCGTCGGCTTGAAGCACGCGAGAAAAGCCCGCGCCTCAAGCGTTAAAAGAAAAACAATTATTTTCTTACATATATTTTTCATCTATCGGGGGGTATCGCGTAATAATTGAGCAAAAACTTCGCGATGTCAAAAAACGGGTCGGTGAGCGTATGCGATGCAAACGACACCCCCTTCGGCTCCACGGTGTAGAGAAACACGATAAAGCGCGGCTCATAAGCCGGGAAATAACCGAAAAACGAGTGGAGATATTTGTCTGCATAGTACCCACCGCCGTTTGGGTTTGCGATCTGCGCCGTACCCGTTTTCGCGGCAACGCTCCAATGTTCCAATTTCTTAGAGCCGCCCAAAAGCGCTTCATCCACGACTTTCACAAGCATTGTGGTCACCGCCTCCACCGTTTCGGGGACCAGCACTTGCTTCGGCTCGCCAAACGACGGGCGCGAAAAAGTGCCGAGGTTGTAAGAAATGCGCGTTGCCAGATGCGGATTCGGCAGTTCGCCATTGTTCGCGAGCGCCGCAAGCGCGCGCGTCATCGCAATCGGCGTGGTTGCAATTCCCTGCCCGAACGATGCGGTCGCATACTCAATCTGCCGAGGGCTTTGCAGGTTGTCTACCAAGCCGGACGCTTCGTTCGGAAGGTCAATGCCCGTTTCGTCGCCGATGCCAAACGAAAGGAGATACTGCGCAAATTCTTTCGTCCCCATTTTGAGCGCGACAAACGCAGCTCCCGTGTTGAGCGACTGATTCAATACTTCTTGCATTGAGACCCTTCCGCGCGCCTTTTTATCAAAATTGTAAAAGTTCTTTCCGTCAAGTTCTTGATACCCTTTATCTTCATAGAAGGTATCGGGAGTTATTGCGCCAGCATCAATTCCCGCCGCCATAGTCATCGGCTTCATAATAGAACCGAATTCGTACACATTTTCCACGAGTGGGTTCACGAACACGCGCCAGTCCTTTTCTTTTTGGAATGCATTGAGGTCAAACGACGGCACTGCCGCCATCGCAATAATCTCGCCTGTTTTCGGATCCATAACGATGCCGGCGGTCTCGCGCGAAGAAAAACGGTCGGCAATGGTTTTAAGCGTTTGTTCTAAATACGATTCAACAGACGGTTCAATGCTTGTCGTCACATTTCCGGAAGACGATAAAGAACCGCCGCGCGCCGCTTGTATGATCTGGGCAAAAAAGTTTTTATAGGGCGATGAATACACCTTGTTGAGCACATCTTCGTAGTACCGTTCAAGCCCATACCGTCCCACAATGCGAGTGCCATCGTAACCAACAAAACCAAGCGCCTGCGCGGCGCGAATTCCTCCCGGATAAAACCGCCAACGCTCGCGCGCCACAACGATGCCCGGAACGCTACGAGCACCAATCGTATCTGCCGTTTCCTGCGAAAGCCGATGCGCAAGTTCCTTATATGAATCCGCGCGTTTTTCCGCGCGAATCATAAACTCTTCGCGCGAAAGTGGTATAAATGGAGCAACGGCTTGATAGGCCGCTTCCGCATCCGTTATTTTTGTCGCATCAAGAGCAAGCACGAATCCGTTTTTCTGCGATGCCGCTACCATGTGTTCTCCTCCTCTTTCGGTAAAAAAAATTGAACCGCGGTTAAATAACGACGCCGCATTTTCCGCATAGCGACGGTCTGTGCGCGCAGCGAATTCGTCCGCGCGCACGACTTGCAGGAAATAAAGGCGCGCGGC
>CAYORD010000005.1:12369-17910 GCA_964406265.1 uncultured Candidatus Saccharibacteria bacterium
ACGATGAAAAGCGCCGCGCCCAATATACACCATCCAATCAAGCGGATTCTCCTTGTTGAATCAAAGTTCATTGCCAAAGCGCACGGCGCTTCCAAGCGAACGCTTAACGGTGTATGAAAGCGAAGCTGGTGCCTGGAACCCGCGCGCTTGGGCTTCAGTCGGCGTTACAGTTTCCTTTTTTGATGTATGGGATTCCAATTCCGCAATACGAAGCGAAAACCCTTCCGCGCGAGCATGTGCGCGCGCGTCTCTCGCCGCGGCGCGCACCGAAAGTACCATAAAAACAACTTGTGCTGCTAAGAGTCCGACGGCTATACACAAAAACAACACAAAGAACGCGCGCCGCGCCGCATTATGGTAATTAGAATATGATATTGAAATCGCTTTCATAAAAGACTTTTGACGAATACCCGCAATTTTGCGCTTCGAGCTCTTGGATTATTAAGCATCTCTTCTCGCGAAGGAACAATGGGTTTCTTTCCGGTAGTTCCTTTCCCATTTTTTTCGGCTTCCTTAAAAAAATGCTTCACGATTCTGTCTTCACCGCTGTGGAATGAAATAACGGCGAACCGACCACCTGGGCGAAGCGCCGCCAATGCTTTATGCAGTCCTTCTTCAAGTGCCGGCAGTTCATCGTTAACCGCCATCCGAATCGCTTGAAATGTTTTCGTCGCAGGATGAGTCCTACCAGAACGCGAAATGACGGAAGAAACAATGTCCCCAAGTGCTTTGCTTGTTTCAATCGATGCGCGTTCGCGCGCTCCAACAATCGCCCGCGCGATGCGTTTTGCATACCGCTCGCCGCCAAATCCTTCAAGGATGAGCGCAAGGTTTTCTTCGCTCCACTCATTCACTACTCGCCGCGCGGTCATATCGCTTTCGGGATTTTTCCGAAATAACATCAGAAGCGGTTCATCTTTGTTGAAAGAAAATCCCCGCCCGCTCGCTAATAACTCGTCGGTGGAAACGCCGAGGTCCATAAGGATTGCGTCGGGAGCGCTCGCGCGCACCTCGGCAAGCGCCGCGTCCAAATGCCGAAAATTCTTTTGGAGAAGCGTCGCGCGGATGTCTGCTTCTTCCAAACGCTTTTTGGCGCGCGCGAGCGCGTCTTCATCTTCATCAAGTCCGACAATCGTAATGGGTCCGCCGGCCGCTTGTGCAACCGCGATTGTATGTCCACCGCTTCCCACTGTACCGTCTAAAAAAGTTTCTCCAGAATGGACGCTGAGCGCTTCTACTACTTCATGTAAAAGGACCGGAATATGCATCGTATTGAGTTATCCACAATATCCCCACTAGTTATACAGTGTATTTTAATTCATCACATATGAAAAGGCGATAAACTGTGGATATGTGGATAACTTATTTAGGCCGCAGTGTTGGAAAGAAAATGACATCACGAATGTTATGGGAATCCGTAAGAAGCATAGCGAGCCGGTCAATACCAATACCAATGCCGCCGTTTGGAGGCATTCCGTATTCCATTGCCTCCAAATAGATTTTGTCGCTCGGTGAGATTTCACCTTCGCCTGCGCGTTTCTTTTTGTCTTGCTCTGCATAACGCTCCGCCTGATCTATAGGGTCGTTGAGTTCTGAAAAAGCATTCACGAACTCAAGCGTCCCGGCAATGAGCTGAAACCGATCAATTAATGATGAGTCGTCTTCTTTTCTTTTTGCAAACGGATTCATCTCAACCGGATAGTCAATGATGAAAGTCGGCTGAATAAGCTTCGGGCGCGCGGTCTTTTTATAAATCCCGTCTAAAAGCTTTTCGCGGGTCTGCATATTCCCCACTTCAACTCCCAGCCGCTTTGCATTGAGAGTTAGTTCTTCTACCGTGGCTTTTTCCGGAAACGAAATAAACGCGTACTGCCGTATCAAGTCATAAAAAGTCACCACCGCAAACGGTTTCTCAAAATCAATTTCATTTCCATCGTAAGAAATCTGTAACTTTCCAAATAATTTATTAACCACATATTTCACAAGTTCCTCAACAAAATCGCGTTGGCTCTTCGCATCGGCGAATGCCTCCTGCGATTCAAGCATCGTGAACTCAGGGTTGTGCGTTACATCAACCCCCTCGTTTCTAAACTTGCGACCAATTTCATAGACGCGCGGATAACCGCCGACGAGTAGCTGCTTCAGATACAGTTCTTGCGCAATCGTGAGATAAAAATCCATCTCCAACGCGTTGAAATGCGTCACAAACGGTTCTGCAGTCGCTCCCCCAGCGACCGCTTGAAGCCGGGGTGTCTCAACTTCCAAATAGCCGTGGGCATTATAAAAATTTCTAATCTCGGTCACCATCCTAGAACGGAGAACGAACCGCGCGCGCGATTCTTCGTTCATAAGCGTATCCAAATAGCGTTTACGAAATTGCTCTTCCGTATCTTGAAGCCCCGCCCATTTTTCCGGAAGCGGGCGAAGCGACTTCGCAAGCATCCGCCACGACGCAACCGCGAGCGTTTCTTCTCCGCTCTTTGTTTTGAAAAGAGTTCCGGTTGCTTCCACAAAATCCCCGATGTCTACCGTATCGCGCCACAAATCAAACGCATCTTTTGTCTCGTCTTTTTTAATCAAGCCCTGAAACTTTGCGGTTCCGTCAAATAAATCGAAAAACAGCAGGGATCCTTGTTCGCGTACTCCCATCACCCGCCCCGCGAGCGTTACGGACTTTTTCTTCGCGAGCGCCGCAAACTTTTTGCGCGCGTCCGCGAGCGCGCAATCATGGCGCGCAGAAATCGGGTACGGCGACATACCGCGTTCACGAAGCTGTTCTAGTTTTTTCATGCGCACCGCGCGCAATTCTTCGAAAGTTGACATAAAAGAAAAAAATTACAAAACACAAATCGCACAAAACCCAAACTACTGTATAGTTACTATTATATACGCATTTTCACCTGCCAGGGTCTTTACAGAAAATACCTCGCCTACTTTTTTCCCCACCATCGCCTGCGACAACGGAGAATCAATGGAAATACTTCCTCCTGCAACATCTCCCTCTTCAGAACCCACAATTTTATACGCCAGTTCTTTTCCATCTTTCTGGCGTTTCAAAAGTACCTGTGAACCGATTCCAACCGCGCCACCTACCGTTCGCTGTTTTTCGTCCATCATTACGGCGTTTTTGAGAATATGGTCAAGTTTTGCGATCCGGTCTTCCAACTGCGCCTGCGCCGCGCGCGCCTCGTGATATTCGGCGTTTTCCGACAAATCGCCGAGCGACTTCGCATACTCAAGATTTTCCGCAACTTCTTTACGACGCGCGCTTTTGAGCGACTCAAACTCCTGCGAGAGCTCATCAAATTTTTCTTTAGTCAAACGAACGGCAGTATAATCCATAAAAATTAAAAAACGGATTTTTAATACACGCATCATACCACATTCCTCTGCCACTTTCCAAGGGGAGGAGGAGTTTATGACATTATCCAATCAGCGCGACGATTGTGCCGACCATTGCGAAGAGGACCGAGAGCACCCAGTAGCGCATCGTGACTTTGTACGGCGGCCAGCCGAGCGCTTCAAAGTGGTGGTGCAAAGGCGCGACCAAAAATACTTTCTTGCCTCTTAACTTTTTTGACGCTACCTGTACGATATTTGAAAGGGTGGTGAGCAAAAGCGGCGCCGCGATAATCGGAAGCACGGCGATTCCCTTTCCCCCATCTACCGCATCCGTCATAAACGCGACAACCGTCAAAGCAAGGGTCAGCGCCATCGTGCCGGTCTCGGAAAGGTAAAAGCGCGCGGGCGGAATATTAAACCATAAGAATGCGAGAATGCCGCCGACGAGCGCTGCGCAAAACGCCGCAAGATTGAATTGGCTTTGGAAAAACGCAATCAGCGAATACGCGCCGAACATTGACGCAAACACGCCGCCCGCGAGCCCGTCTATGCCGTCTATAACACCGCCAGAATACACGGCGAGCGCAATCAGGACGAAAAGCGGAATGAAAAAAATACCGACGAATACTTCGCCAATAAAAGGAAATGACACCGTATTCGTCTCCAATTTTATAAAAAACCAGAGCGCGGCAAGAAACGAAATAGCGGCAACGGCAATGAGCCGTTTGGTAAGCGGGATTCCTCCTCCACCGCGAATTTCCAAAAGGTCGTCAAGAAGCCCGACAAGCGCGCCGAGGAGAAGCGCCACAAGAGGAAGCCATGTCTGTCCACGACTTATGAAATCCAGTTTTGAGAAAAGGTCGGAAGAAACAAAAAGCGGAAACAGCCACAAAAGAAAGGCGGTCGCACCCGCCGCAACCCATACGACTACTCCGCCCATCTTCGGCGTTCCGACTTCGCGCGTTTCGTGGAGCGCGTTGAACACGACGGCTTCCCCGCCGTCAAGCGAGCGTTTGCCCGCGCGCTTTTTCCACATCCGGTGCCGATACAAAAAATCGGTGAGGAGCGGCGCAAACCCTATGCCGATGGCAAACGACACGATACCCGGCAAGAGCGTCTTGAGCACATTGAGAATTTCTATGTCCATAAGATTAGAGTGGAGAATCGTCTTTTTGTAAAAACTGGAGCGTTGCGGCGACGAGCGTTTTCACATCCTCAAACCGCCCTTCTTCCGTAGAGCCGAGCACGATAACGGCAATCGGCTTCACGACGCCTGCGTCAAAAAGCACGGCAAGGTTGCCGCCCGCAAGGTCGGTGAGTCCTGTTTTTGACGCGCGGAGCATCGGAATATCCGCCACTATTTTGTTCGTATTGTCGGCTTCGTGCCGCGCGCCATTTTCTTCAGTAAAGGATGCTACGGCGTGCGTGGTCGCACCAAATAACTCGGGGTGTGTGCGATACGCAAACGCAACGAGGCGCGCGGCATCGCGCGCAGAGCCGTACCCGCCGGACAGTTCCGTATTTTCATCCAAACCCGTTTCATTCAAAAAGTATACGCTTGAGAGCCCAAGCGCCGCCGCTTCCCGATTCATTTCGGCGATAAACTGTTGCCGATTCTCTTTGTCCGCACCGGTTTTTGAAAGGAAGCTTCCACCTACCGCCGCGGCTGCCGCGGCGCCATCGTTTGAGGACGACATAAGCGTAAACGAAAGCAAATCATTCAATGACCATTCCCCTTCGCCTGCGAGCGGCACGAGCGCATAACGCGGCGCCGCGGCGCGCGCCGCAAGTGTGGTCATCAGTTTCGTCAGCGAGGCGAGCGGAAGCTGGGCGTCCGCGTTTTTTTCAAAAAGCGTTTTACCGGTTGCCGCATCATACACAAACGCCGCGCGCGCGGTGAGTGCGACGGTGTCAAACGGAAAGGGCGCCGAGAGAAGAGGAGCGGCGGCAACGGCCGCGGCCGTTGCCGCCGCAGAAACTGTCTCTCTTGCGGGCGAGGATACGCCCGCAAGAGAGCCGACTAAAGCGCCAGCGAGCGCAAACGAAGCGAAAAAACGGAAATGAGAGAGCTGTTCATTCATTCTGTTCATTCTCTGTTTTTGCGGCAAACGCGTCAAGTTCTTTTTTCGCTTCCGCATAGTCGGGCAAATCTTCAACGCGGGAAACGCCGAGGTGAGCGAGCAGTTCCGGCGTCGGCTC
>CAYORD010000006.1:0-1722 GCA_964406265.1 uncultured Candidatus Saccharibacteria bacterium
AATGACCAAGCTCGTGTCCGTGCATCTTTCGTAAGAGTTATCAGTTATTTTGTATGTACTATGTTTAACTCACTCTGTAAAAAGGGTTCATGGTGTACGCCAGATGCAGGGCTTCTTGCGCTTCGCATCGGTGTTGGCGCGATATTTGTATTTACTGGCTGGATGAAGGTTTCTGACCTTGCTGGTACAGTCGGTTTTTTCGGTACCATTGGTTTTTCTCCGTTTTGGGCGTACCTCGTGTCGTTTGTAGAATTGGTTGGCGGTATTGCGGTACTCTTGGGTATCTATACGCGCATCGCGGCGGGGCTTCTCGCTATTGTGATGCTCGTCGCAAGCTACAAGCTCCTTGCGACTCCGCAGGCGCTTATTGCGCCGGTGTCGCTCTTGTTTTCAACTATTGCGCTTAAGCTCGCAGGCGGCGGCAAGTACTCGCTTCTACGCGGCAAATGCGGATGTGGTTGCACACTTCCGTGCAGTTGCGGCAACTGCACGGCGTGCGGCGGCGGTTCGGAAGCGAAATGATAGAAGTTGAAAAGAACTTTGCGGTAGCGGCGAAGGATAAAACGCGCCTTATTGAAGGCGCGGTCCTTTTGTACAAAAAGGTTTTTACGGATGTGTATTACGATTCGCCGGACTACGCGCTTACGGGAAAGGATTTTTGGTTGCGTACGCGGGAGGGGAAGTTTGAGCTAAAAGTTCCACAAAATGTGGGACGCATATCAGAACGCACGACCGACCAGTATGAAGAACTTGAGACCGATACGGAAATTGCGCGTGAACTCGGTATTTCAACGGTGAAGCCGCTTGTGGAGGCGATAAAAGAAAAAGGTTTTGCGCCGTTTGCGACAATTACCACTACGCGTGAACGGTATCAAAAAGATGATTTCCATTTGGATTTTGACGAAATGGATTTCGGTTTTATTGCGTTTGAAGTTGAACTTATGGTGGAAAAACAAGAAGATATTCCAATTGCGGAAAAGCGAATTTTAGAATTTGGTAAGAAAAACAAAATAAACCCAGAATCAGCCGGCAAAGTAATAGAATATCTGCGCCGATATCGCCCTGAACATTTTGCCTTCCTCAAATCGCGCGGTGTTGCGTAACATGCACGATTTCACAAACGGCTCAGCGCGCGCTGAGCCGTTTGTGTTATGGGATCTTTTAGTATGTTTGTGGTAATATTGTAGTATGTCAGCATATGAAGATTTTAAAAAGAGATTCAAGTTGTTGGCTGGTAAAAATCAGCAACTTGTTATAAATACTCTATCAAACATTTTTACTATGCGTTTGATAGGAAACAAAACGCACGGCGATTTGGCGGAGATTGGAATGGTTGAGTTCATCAATCAGTTTATGTATGACTATAAAAGTACCCATGTCGGCAAAGATTTATTTCGAGCGAAGGAACATGAAGAGGACATAGTAATTATAAGCGAAGTTACTAAAGATAAATTTCCATTGAGCTTAAAGGCGTATGGCGATGGACCGCTTCAACTCTCAACAGATAGTGACCAAAAAATGTTTCCTTTTCTTGAACAGCAAGGCAAAGATATCAAAAATAAAAAACAAATTGAAGCAATTTTCTCGTCGGAAGAATTTTCTGGTTTTGACGCAATTAATGTTATGCCTCTCATTTACGATGAAAAGAAACAGCAATGCAATATAATGATTTTTGACCATAAGAAGGCAATGCGCGAAACCCATCGAATCGTCTATGTTGGA
>CAYORD010000006.1:1732-16323 GCA_964406265.1 uncultured Candidatus Saccharibacteria bacterium
AATAAAAGATTTGATTTTATTTCAAGAAAAGTTACAAATGGAAAAGGTAGAGCGCATCCGATTTTCATGTTTATTGATGCGAGGGGTGATTATATTTGTGAAGTAAGATATGGCGGCGCATCTGCAAACGCATTACAGCGTGGTCTTTGGACACACACAAAAAACGCCGTTTCTTATTTTGATTCGCTTACTGGTGGTTGGATAAATTATTCCCATAACCTTACACTGGTGAAATTATTTAGTTTGGCATTAAACAGTTCAGAGCAAGGACACAAGCAGGCAAATGAGATACTGCAGAAAGACATTGATAGATTAAAAGCATTATGATAACTCAACAAAAAAGTTTATACGGTAAGACAGTGATGACTCCTTACACAGAAGGAATAAAATACGCTGGTTCAAAACTAAAAATCTTACCTTACATTGTTGATATATTAAGTGAATTAGATGGAGTAAAAAATGTCCTAGATGGTTTTAGTGGTTCTACGCGCGTTTCCCAAGCACTTGCTCAGTTGGGGTACAACACAACTGCAAGCGATATCTCAATATGGTCTGAGGTTTTTGCTACTTGTTATTTACGCGCACATAAACCAAAAGAGTTTTATCAAAAGATAATAAATCATCTAAATGAGTTGAAGGGGTACGATGGGTGGTATACCGAGCACTATGGTGCAGAATGTGCAGAAATAAAACGCCCCTTTCAAACAAAAAATACCAGAAAATTAGATGCGATTCGAGATGAGATTGAAAATTTAAACTTGGAGCGGGAAGACAAGTGCGTCATTCTTGCTAGTTTAATTTACGCACTTGATTCGGTTGACAGCACGCTTGGGCACTACGCGGCTTATTTGTCAGAATGGTCTCCACGCTCGCATAAGGACATGTTTATGAAATTACCAGCTCGGTTTGAATGCGCAGGTAATAATAATGTAGTGCGTGGAGATATTTTTGATACCATTGCAAAAGGTGAGTTTGATTTTGTGTATTTTGACCCGCCATACGGATCCAATAATGAAAAGATGCCTCCCAGCAGAGTGCGCTATGCTTCGTATTACCATATTTGGACAACCGTTATTAAACATGATAAGCCACCTGTATTTGGTAAGGTAAATCGGAGGGAAGACAGCAGAGATCAAATTGCCGGTTCTGTATTTGAGGAGTTTAGAAAAGACGCAAGCGGTTCGTTTATTGCGATGCAAGCTCTGCGTCGGCTCATACAAAAAACCAATTCCCGTTACATTTTGTTATCGTACAGTTCAGGGGGAAGAGCTACCAAACAGGAACTGAACGATATTATCAACGAATCTGGAAGATTATTGAAAGCGGTGGAGATAAATTACAGGAAAAATGTAATGGCGAATATGCGATGGACTAATGAGTGGGTTAATAGCAATAAGGAACATCACGAATATTTGTTTTTAATGGAGAAAAACAAAAAGATATTTACCTTACCAACTAAATCTGTTTATCAAATTAACTTGAAGCCAGTGGCCTAATTTATGGAGAAACTCGCTATAAATCTTAATAATTTTTCCTGGCAACTGAACATTGCCTTAGCTGGTGCTGTGTTTGCTGTATTCAGCCTCATTTATAATGAATATTATATCTATTATGGGTTAGTAACTTTTGCATTTGGAGTATTGGGACATATATTCCTTCTGTTTTCTAACTGGATGTTTATGAAAGATGGTAAAGAAGGTAAGTATTATTGGATTGCACATCTGTTTAATTTTATTTTGTTAGTTCCGTGGATTTCGGTAATACTTTATTTTTACTGAAAGATTTATCCTCAAAAGATATTCGATGTTTGTCGCCAATCAACATCGGGTATCGGAAAAACACGAAAGCAAAGAATGTGGCTTTTTCGGAACAACGAAGAAAAAAAGCGAGCATAGTCCTGTAGACGAACCTTGCGGAGGCGAGGCGGCATGGTTTGTCAACGACCACGATGTACTCATCGGGGCTCTTTACAACGCCGAGCCGAGCAGAGCAACCCGCCGCGCTGGCGGCGGGTATGTGTGTTCGGACACAGGAGCTATGCGAGCGATTATTTAAACTCCTCCAGCTTCAGCATAACAATTTTCTCTTCGCCTTTGTGGAGGATTTTGAGGCGCACGGAATCGCCGACATTCTTCTTGCGGATAAGCGAGGCGAGCGGGTGCTCTTCCGTTATCTTTTCTCCGTCCACTTCAAGAATAATGTCGTACTCAACGATGCCTGCTTTGTCTGCCGGAGAGCCGGGCATCACAGCAATCTCGTCTTGGTTTGCCCCACGCACCACAAGCGCTCCGTAATCAACAGTGAGTTTGTTTTTTTCTTTGATTGCCGGCGTTACTTCGGTGTAGCGGATGCCGACAAAAGGCCGCACGATTCTGCCGTACTTTTCAACGGACGCAAGTGACGCCTTCGCGAGATTGACGGGGAGCGCAAAGCCGATATTTTGCGAGCCCTGCGCCACGGCGACATTGATGCCGATAACTTTTCCTGAGAGTGAAAGAAGCGGGCCGCCCGAATTACCGGGGTTTATTGCCGCATCTGTTTGTATCACTTCGTCCAGCGTTTCTGATTTACCGCCCGAATCGCTTGCGGTAATGGAGCGCGCGAGGCCCGAAATCACGCCGACCGACACGGTGTTCCGAAATTCGCCGAGCGCGTTGCCTATAGCGATAGCCGTCTCGCCGACATCAAGCGAGTCGGAATTGCCGAGCGACAAAAAAGGGAAACTGGTCGCGCCCTTAAGGCGAATCACCGCGAGGTCTAGCACGGGGTCTTTCGCCACTACCTCTACTTCATATTTCTTGCCGTTGTTTGCAAGCGCGGTGTAGGAGGCGGCGCTGTCATCTACGACATGTTTGTTCGTAAGCGCGAGACCCTCTTTTGTAACGAGAAAGCCGGTGCCGCCGCCCACTTCGCGCTTCTCCGTGCCTTTTTGCCTATACTGCGGAATCTGGAATCCGCCGAAATCGCCGCCGAAAAAGTCCTTAAACGGATTCCACTCGTCAAAGTATTGTTCAACAATCGGCACATCTTTTGATATAACAATAGAGAACACTGCGGGGTCCGCTTTTTTCACGGTGTCCACAACAAGCGCTTCTTGCGTAATGATTCGCGTCGTCTCTTTTTTCACTTCATTTCCGCCCGATTCCGATTTCGTTTCCGTCAGGAATTGCGATGCGAAGTAGTGGAAGATTTCCGCCCGCTTCCACCATACGAGCGCGCCAGCCGCGCCGAGCACGACAAGCGATGTCGCAAGCGAAGACGCAAGATGGGCGAGTATTTTTCGTTTGTGCATATTCCACATAACGCTTTTATTATACTCTTTCGTTATAATTTTTTTCAACCCCACCTTTTTCCTCCTGCCCTTTTTGAAAGGGGA
Organism: uncultured Candidatus Saccharibacteria bacterium; assembly: GCA_964406265.1. Classification (GTDB taxonomy): domain Bacteria; phylum Patescibacteriota; class Minisyncoccia; order Phycocordibacterales; family UBA10002; genus UBA10002. Next base: position 5,109 of record CAYORD010000006.1, read on the forward strand.
GGTGTCTCCCGAAGGGAGACGGAGGGGTCAGATTTTCTGATTAACCCCCTCTCCGCCGTCCGCCAATTGGCGGACGGCGGTTTCTCCCCCTTTGAAAAAGGGCGAGAGGAAGAAAATAACAAATGCTATAATACAATTATGCGCGTGAAAATAGTACTTTTGCTTGCCGCTATCGCTGTACTTTCTCCTTTTATTCTAAAAAAAGAAACAGGAAATATAGTTCGCATAAATATCGGCGATGGTATTTTTGATGTGCGCATTGCACAGACGCAAGCCGAGCGAGCGCGCGGGCTCGGCAGCGTCCGCGCACTCGCAGCGAACGAAGGAATGCTGTTTGAGTTTCCGCAAAACGGCTTGCATGCGATCTGGATGAAGGATATGCTCATCCCGATTGACATAATATGGCTGTCAGACGCGCTTTCGGTCATTGACTTGCGCAGAGATGTCTCTCCTGATACATTTCCGGCAATTTTTGCGCCGCACACGGCCGCGCGCTTCGTTGTGGAACTTTCGGCGGGTTCTGTAAAAGCATTTGATATCAAAATCGGCAGCCGCGCGGAATTTTCTGAAGAATGAAACTTCTTACGCCGAAGCGGCGGGGTGTACATAAATTTTTTTCTATGTCCGATTAGTTTTTTTCTGAGTTTTCCACAGCGACAAGCGTCTGACGCGCGCGTAGAATTATGAAGCGAAAAAAATATTATTTAATTTTCTTTCCACTATGCCCAAAGATGCGGAAAAAGCAATAAAAGGTAACACACTAGTAAAGAGCGTCAAAAAACGCGATGGCTCCGTCGTTCCGTTTGATGTTGGCCGCATTTCAAACGCCATTCATAAGGCAATGCTCCAAACCGGCGAGGGCTCGCTTGAGGAAGCGACACTCGTCGCAAATAAAGTATTCGCCGACTTGGTGCGGATTACAAAAAAGCACAAAAATTTCGTTCCAAGCGTGGAAGGCATCCAGGACTCCGTGGAAAAAGAGCTCATTTTGAGCGAATACGTAAAGACCGCGAAGTCGTATATTCTCTACCGCGAGAAGCGCGCGAAACTCCGCGAAAAAGGGTTTGCCGTCCCCGAGCACGTGAAGCGCCTCGCTTTGGAAAGCAAGAAATATTTCAAGAATCCGCTCGGCGAGTTCGTGTACTACCGCACCTATTCGCGCTGGATTACGGAAGAAAATCGCCGCGAGACCTGGATTGAGACCGTTGACCGCTATGTTTCTTTTATGAAAGAAAACCTCGGCAAGAAATTGAAAGACCGGGAATTCGTGGAAGTCCGCGACGCGATTTTGAATCACGCGGCAATGCCGTCTATGCGCCTTCTGCAATTTGCTGGTAGCGCGGCGCGCGCTACGAATGTGTGCGCCTACAATTGCTCGTACATCGCGCCATCAAAACTAGAGGACTTTGCTGAAATTATGTATGTATCTATGTGCGGCACGGGCGCCGGCTGGTCGGTGGAGAGCCAGAATGTCCAGCAACTTCCGCAGATAAAGTTCCAGACAGGCAAAAAACTTTCCGCACACACTGTCGCGGACAGCAAAGAAGGGTGGTGCGATGCGCTGACGCTCGGGCTTAAAACATGGTACGACGGAAAGGATATTGAATTTGATTTATCGCAACTCCGCCCCGCAGGCGCGCGCCTGAAAACAATGGGCGGCAAGGCGTCAGGTCCAGAGCCGTTGCGACAATTGCTCCAGTTTGCCCGCGCCAAGATTTTTGCGAAGCAGGGCAAGCGTCTTTCCAATCTTGATGTACACGACATCATTTGTATGATTGGCGACTGCGTAGTTGCGGGAGGCGTGCGCCGTAGCGCGATGATTTCGCTTTCCGACCTTGAAGACGAAGCAGTGCGCGATGCGAAAAAAGGCCAATTTTACATCACCGACCCACAGCGCGCGCTCGCGAACAATTCTGCTGTGTATGTGCGCAAGCCGGAAGCTGGGCAGTTTCTTGACGAATGGGTTGCGCTCGTAAAGTCCGGAAGCGGCGAGCGCGGCATATTCAACCGCGGTGGATTAGCGAAAACCTTGCCCGCGCGGCTCGTTGAACTTCTGAAAAAACGTGGGCTTTTTGATGATGCTGGGACGACAATTACGGGGCTAATAGGTACGAACCCGTGCGGCGAGATTATTTTGCAAAGCAAACAATTCTGCAATTTGTCGGAAGTGGTGGCGCGTTCAACCGATACGATTGAAACACTGAAGGCGAAAGTGCGCCTTGCGACTATTATCGGCACATATCAATCAACGCTCACAAATTTTCCGTATCTTTCCAAGGAATGGAAGGAGAATTGCGAGAAGGAGCGCTTGCTTGGTGTGTCAATCACAGGCCAATGGGATTGTCCAGTGGTGCGCGAAGAACATACGCTGGACATTTTACGCAAAGAGGCAATTAAAGTGAATGCAGAGTTCGCAAAGCGGTTCGGTATAAATGCGTCAACCTGCATAACATGCGTAAAGCCGTCGGGTACGCTATCGCAATTGGTGGATTGTTCGTCGGGAATACACCCGCGACATTCGCCCTATTACATTCGGCGCATCAGAATTGCCGCAACCGATTCACTTTTCAAAATGCTTAAAGACCAGGGTGTGCCGTATTACCCCGAAGTGGGGCAGTCTTCGGAAAGTGCGACTACTTTCGTGCTTGAGTTTCCTGTGAAGGCGCCAAAGGGAGCGATTTTCCGCGACGACATTTCAGCATTGGACCTTCTCAAGCATTGGAAGACCGTAAAAACGCATTACACCGAACACAATCCGTCCGCCACGATTTCGGTTGGCGACCGCGAGTGGGTGGAAGTGGCGAACTGGGTGTATGAAAATTGGGACATAATCGGCGGGCTCTCGTTCCTTCCTCGCGAGAACCATGTGTACCAGCTCGCGCCATACGAGGCGATAGACGAGAAGCGTTACACTGAGCTAGCAAAGCGGCTTGAACATCTGGACTATTCCAAAATCATTTCCTACGAAAAACAAAACGAGACGGATTTGAAAAAAGAACTCGCGTGCGTCGCTGGTGTGTGTGAGATTGTGTAGAAAAAACCTAAAAAATCCACCCCCTTGGATTCCCCCTCCTTTGTAAAGTCCGCTTTGTAATTCATAGAGGAGGGGTTGGGGGAGGATTTTAATGTTCTTTTATGCTATAATACAGGGATATGTCAGATGCTAGAAAGGCAAAGGGGGGGCCGCTTCCGGAAGGGGTACCGATAGGCGGGCGGCTTATGGGGCGCGAAATTGTGAAGGAAATGCGCGAGTCGTACCTTGACTACGCGATGTCGGTTATCACCTCCCGTGCGCTCCCAGATGTGCGCGACGGGTTGAAGCCCGTGCATCGCCGCATTCTCTATGCGATGCACGAAATGGGGCTTACGGCGGCGGCAAAAACCAGAAAATCGGCGACGGTGGTCGGCGATGTACTCGGTAAGTACCACCCGCACGGCGATGTGTCCGTGTACGACGCGATGGTCAAAATGGCGCAGACCTTTTCATTCCGCTACCCGCTCGTGATTGGTCAAGGAAATTTTGGGTGCTTTACAAAGGATACCAAAGTGCGTCTGGCAGATGGGCGCAATCTATCCTTTGGAGACCTTGTTAAGGAGGAAGCAAGCGGTAAGAGAAATTACACATTTACAGTCGGCGAAAACGGGCGCGTCAAAATTGCGCGTATTAAAAATCCTCGGCTTACTCGGAGGAACGCAGAATTGGTCAAAGTAACTCTTGATAGTGGGGAAGAAATTCGTTCTACGCCAGACCATCGGTATTTGTTGAAGGATGGCGCATATAAAGAAGCGCAGTATCTTCAAGCAGGAGAATCGCTTATGCCGCTCTATAGCCGCTTATCAAAAAAAGGAGATGCGCCGCTTTCCGATATGAAAAAGTACGAAATGGTACTCAACCCGAATCACAACGAGTGGGTGTTCACACATCATATTGCCGATGAATTTAATATCGCAAATGGCATTTATGCCCGCTCTGCTGGAAAAGTTCGCCACCACCTTGACTTTAATAAAATAAATAACAGTCCGGAAAACATTCGGAGGATGAATTGGTTAGAGCATTGGCGGTTGCATTCATCGTTGACAAAAGCGCGGCATCACAATGACCTTGCATATGTGCGCAAGCTTGCAGAAGGCAGAAAGGCATTTTGGGCTAAAAAAGAGTCGCGGGCGCGTTACTCGTTGCGTATCAGCGTGCAGAATAAGGAGAATTGGAAAAAACCTGAATATCGGGAAAAGATGCGTGCATCTTTAAGTGAAACGAATAAAACGTACATGGCCGCACACCCTGAAAGACGCAAAGAAATCGGAGTACGCTCAACGAATATGCTTAAGCGGCTATGGCAGAATCCGGAATATCGCGCTTTCATGCATAACAAAATCATTAAAGGCAATAAAAATCACCGGACAAATAGAACGGGGAAATTAAAGTTTGATAACATTTGCGCGGTGCTTTTAAAAAATGGAAAAAACCTTACTCCATCGGTTTATGAAGAATTGAGGAAAGAAATCTACCCTTATGGAGCCGCTACCAGATTTGAAACGGGACTTTCAAAGTATTACGGCGGAGATGCGGAAGCGGTTCGATCTTCGCTTGTGGCGAATCACAAAGTTGTGTCTGTGAAGTTCTTGAAGGAGCAAGAAGATGTATATGATTTAACTATTGATGGGACGCACAATTTCGCGCTTGCCGCGGGTGTTTTTGTGCATAATTCGCAAGATGGGGATTCTCCGGCGGCGTACCGTTATACGGAAGCGAAGATGTCGCGCATTGCGGGGGAAATGCTCAAGGATATTGAAAAAGAAACCGTTGATTTCCGTCCCAACTACGATGCGACGCGCAAAGAACCGACCGTGCTTCCGACGGCGGTTCCCAATTTAGTATTGAACGGCACGCTCGGCATTGCAGTAGGTATGGCGACCAACATCCCGCCGCACAATCTTACGGAAGTGGTAGGCGCAACTGCGCATTTGATTGACAACCCGAGCGCTACCACCGAAGACCTTTTGCAATTTGTGAAAGGTCCCGATTTTCCAACTGGCGGCGTTGCGTATGGCGTAAAAGATATCGCGCACGCGTACGCTTCGGGCAAGGGGCCGGTAGTCGTTCGCGGCGAGGCGGAAATTGTGGAGGAAAAATCCGGGCACTTCCAGATTATTATCACCTCCATTCCGTATAGGGTGAACAAAGCCGAGCTTATCATTCGGATTGCGGACTTGGTACGCGACAAAAAACTGGAGGGCATCAAGGGTTTGCGCGATGAGTCCACCAAAGACATTCGCATCGTCGTTGAACTCAAGCAAGGCGCGTATCCGGAAAAGATTTTGAACGCGCTCTACAAGCACACCCAGCTTGAGGAGTCGTTCCATTACAACTGCGTCGCGCTCGTCCACGGTGTGCCGGAGACCCTCTCGCTTAAAGCGTTTCTTGAGGCGTTTATCGGGCACCGCAAAGAAGTGGTGCGGCGCCGGAGCGAGTTTGACCTCGCGCGAGCCCGCGAGCGCGAGCATATTTTACTCGGGCTCACGATTGCGCTCAAAAACATTGATGCGATTGTGAAGCTGATTAAAAATGCGAAGGATGTAGACGAGGCGCGCGCGGGGTTGATAAAATCGTTCAAGCTCTCCGAAATACAGGCCAATGCGATTTTGGAAATGCGCTTACAGAAACTCGCGGGGTTGGAGCGGAAAAAGATTGAGGATGAACTTTCTGCCGTGCAGACGCTTATCGGCGAGCTTCAAGACCTCCTCGCGCACCCGAAAAAGATTCTCGCGTTGATTAAAAAGGAACTGTTGGAGGTAGGTGAGAAATACGGCGACGAACGCCGCACGAGAATCGTGAAAACGGGCGTTGCGGAACTCTCCGACGAGGATTTGATTCCAGACACCGAAAGTGTTCTCGTGTTTACGCGCGGCGGCTATGTGAAGCGCACCGCTCCCGAAGAGTACAAAAGGCAGCGGCGCGGGGGAGTCGGCGTGGTTGATTTGGATACGAAAGAAGAGGATTTTGTACTCAGCACGCTTTCTACGACGACGCATAGCGATCTACTGTTTTTCACCGACAAAGGAAAGGTATATAAAGTGAAAATGTACGAGATTCCGGAAGGGAAGCGCGCGACGCGCGGCAAGTCCATTGCGAATTTCCTCTCGCTTTCCTCCGACGAACGCGTTACTTCCATTTTGCCGATGCCAAAGGCCGCCAAAGCTCTTCAAGGGCTCGCGCTACTTATGGTAACGAAAAACGGGGTCGGAAAAAAAGTTGCGGCGGAAAGTTTCCACGATGTGCGCCGTTCCGGACTCATCGCCATTTCTCTAAAACCAAATGATGAGCTTATTTCCGCATCGTTTGTTGAAAAAGGCGATGAATGCGCGGTTGTCACGGAACGCGGGCAGTCCATCCGCTTCAAAGAATCCGACATTCGCGCGATGGGGCGGGGTGCTTCGGGTGTGCGTGCGATAAAGCTTGGTAAAAAAGATGATTCCGTGGCAGGAGTGGTCGTTGTGCAAAAGGCGAATGTCGATGCCGCCGCGCTTTTTGTGCTCTCCGAAAATGGATACGGCAAGGCGACGCGCTTCAAGGAATACAAAACGCAAAAGCGCGGTGGCTCAGGTATCAAAACGGCGAATGTTACGGCGAAAACAGGCAAGGTCATCGCCGCGCGCTCGCTCGGCGAAGCAACTGAAGATGAGGTCATCGCGATTTCCAAAAAGAGCCAAGTTATCCGCATCGCCGCGTCTGAAATCCCGCGCTTGGGGCGGGCGACGCAGGGCGTGCGCATAATGAAACTGCGCGACGGCGACGCAATCGCGTCGGTGACTGTTTTATAAAACACAAAACACAGTATCCAAAAATCCAAACAAAGCACAAACATTGTGAAAAGACATACACAAACAGATTTCCAATTTTTGTGTTTTAATTAAGTTTGTGTTTTGTTTGGGCTTTGTGCGGTCTGTGTTTTGTAAAGCTTACTATAAGATAAATTATGTTCTCCAACCCCTCACAAATCATCTCACAACTTGACCTGCAATCCGGCGCGCGGGTGGCGGACATCGGCGCGGGGAGCGGCGCGTACGCGCTCGCCGCGGCGAAGGCGGTCGGCGAGCACGGTAAAGTGTTTGCAGTGGAGGTGCAGAAAGAATTATTGTCGCGCCTGGAGCGCGAGGCGCGCTCGAAAGGTGTGCATAATATAGAATCCGTGTGGGGCGATGCAGAAGCGGCGGGCGGAACGCATCTTGCAGACGGCGCATGTGATGCGGCGATTGTCGCAAACATTTTGTTTCAAGCGGTGGACAAAGGAGGGCTTGCGCGTGAAGCCGCGCGCATCGTGAAGCCGCGTGGGCGAGTGCTCGTGGTGGATTGGTCGGGCTCGTTTGGAGGCACTGGCCCCGCGCCCGATGCCGTAGTTTCTAAACAAAAATCGCAAGAGGTCTTTGAGAGCGCAGGATTGGTATTCGAGCGCGCTGTGGATGCAGGAGAACACCACTATGGTATGGTTTTTCGGAAGACCGAAAATAGTCAATAGTCAGTAGATAGTAGTTAGTAGAAAAGAATGGTGAAAATATGCAGAAACCATTTGGAGGATATAAAAATCTGATAGTGTGGCAGAAATCAGTTGAACTAACTGTTTTGGTGTATAAATTAGTTCAATCTTTTCCACAAACTGAACTATACGTTATGATTTCACAAATAAAACGAGCAGCAACTTCTATATCTGCAAATATAGCGGAAGGAAGCCGTCGTTTCAGTAAAAAAGATTTCTGCCATTTTTTACAAATTGCTTTTGGTTCTGCTTCTGAATTAGAGAGCCACTTAGAAATATCAAGGCGTTTATATTTTGGAAAAAAAGAAGCATATGAACCTGTTGAAAAGTTATTGGACGAAGTGCTCAAAATGCTTAATACTATGATCATGAAATCTCGCGCAATTTGATTTTTTCTTTCTACTGACTACTAACTATCTTTCTAATCACTTCTTATGAGACCGTTTCAAATAATTTTGCTTGCTGTTTTTGTTATCGCCGCCATTGGTGGTTTGATGGCGTTTTCTCTTTTTAAGGGCGGGAGCGGTCCAGACGGAGGTCCCGCGGTGCTCACCGTGTGGGGTTCGTTTCCGGCACAGGCGTTTTCCGCGGCAACGGCGGATTTGTCTGGAGATGATTTTAAATTGACCTATACAGAAATACGCTCGGACAAGTTTGAGCAGGCGTTTATAGAAGCGCTCGCGGCGGGAAGAGGCCCTGACGCGATTATTCTACCCTCCGACCTTGTGGTGCGGCATACCGACAAAATCGTACCGATTCCTTTAGACACGCTTTCGGAGCGGCAGTTTAAGGACTCGTTTGTAGAGGCAACCGAAGTGTTTTTAAGCCCGACTGGAGTAATTGCGGTGCCGCTTACCGTAGATCCGCTCGTCGCGTACTGGAACCGCGACCGGTTTGGCGCGGCGGGCATTGCGCGGCCACCGCGCTATTGGGATGAACTCATTACCGGCGCGCCGCGGCTTACATCGCGCAATCGGCTTGGGCAAATTCAGAGCGCCGCGGTATCGCTCGGAGAGTTCCGAAACATTACCAATGCGAAAGAGATTCTCACGGCGCTCTTTTTCCAAAGCGGCGGCAAACTCGTTTCGCGAACTGCAGAAGGGTTTGGCGTATCGCTTAATGACTTTGCAAACGCTGGCTCGGCGCTTGGATTTTTCACGGAGTTCGCCAATCCCGTAAAGCGGCTCTACACCTGGAACCGCGGTCTCCCGCAATCACGCGATATGTTTGCGTCGGGCGACCTCGCGCTTTATTTCGGCTTTGCGTCTGAATACGCAGGGCTTCGCGAGAAAAACCCGCATTTGAATATGTCGGCGACGCCGTTTCCGCAGACAAGGGATTCCAAACTGGTCGTAACCTTCGGTAAAGCATGGGGTTTGGCGGCGCTTAAGACTGGCAAAAATCCGGGCGGGGCAATGCGGCTTGGGTTTGCGCTCGCGGATTCTGGACGCGCGCAAAAATTAGCCGACGCGCTCGGCACCGTCCCGCCACTCCGCGCGCTTCTTGCGCGCAAACAAGAAAGCGCCGCGAAGTCGGTGTTTTACGAAGCGGCGCTCCAAGCGCGCGGTTTTCTAGACCCGAACCCAACCGAGACGACAAAATTATTTCAGTCGGTCGTTGAAGACATTACCGGCGGCAGAGGCCAGCTTTCAAGCGGCGTTGGCGATTTACGAAGCGGGCTTGAAAAATTACTTCGCTAAAAACACAAAACACAGTGTTCAAGGCACAAACAAAACACAAAATTATGAAAAATAAAAACACAAACAAAAGAGCTTCAATTTTTTTGTGTTTTAGGATGTCTGTGCTTTGTTTGTGTTTTGTGCAATTTGTGATGTTTGCGACGCCACTGTTGGTTTACGCCGCTCCCATTGTGCCGTGCGGTTACGATGCGGCAGAAATGCGCGCGGCAAATCAGGATGCGGCAAGTTTGGGAAAACCGATTCCGTACCCAACAGATAAAATTACCGCGCTTGCCGAGCCGTGCCAGTTCAATCATTTCATCATCGGCATCAACAATGTCATAAACTTTTTGATTATGATTGGCGGCTCTGTTGCGGCAATTGTGTTCGCAATCGCTGGATTTATGATTTTAACGGCAGGCGCCAACGAAAGCCAAGTTACCAGAGCAAAAGGGATGTTTTGGTCGGTGCTCAAGGGCTTCGCGCTAATGCTTGCGGCGTGGCTTTTGGTTAAAATGGTGCTCGTTGGGCTGGGGGTAACCGACGCATTTTCCTTTTTAGGTTAAGGTATAATGAGCGTATGCAAAAGATTTTTTGGTTAATAACAGGATTTTTATTGTCTGCGGAACAGGCGTTTGCGGCGTGTACTCCAGCAACGGGGGCGAGTGGGAGCGGTGCGACGGGCGCATCCGGGAGCGGTCTGACGAAGTTGCCGAACCCGATAAAGTCCGGGACTTTTCAAGATTTAGCTTGCGATGTACTCGGTGTTGTATCCAAGATTGGAGGCATTATTGCAGTATTCTTTATTATATACGCAGGATTTCTCTTTGTAACCGCAAGCGGTAAAGATGAAAAACTCAAAGACGCAAAAAAGGCGATTCTATATGCCGTCATCGGTACCGCCATTTTGCTCGGCGCAGAAGCGCTTTCAAAAATCTTAGAAACAACTATAAATTCGTTACAATAAGATGAAGAAATTATTCTTTACATTTTTTACTTCTGTACCGTTACTTTCTTTCGCGGCACCACCAGCAAATTTTAAAGAATTGGTGAATCTGGCGCTTGACCATATCAATGTGGCCCTCTTGGCGCTTCTTATTCTCGCGTGGTTTGTCGTATTCGCAAAAATAGCCGGCTATATTGGGGCGGGGGGAACAGGAGACGAAAAGAAAATGAGCGCTCTCAAACAAACGGCGATTTTCGGAGTTCTTGGTCTTGCGGCATTACTCGTGTATTGGGGCGCGGCCAAAATTATTTGTTTAAGTTTGCTCGGCCCCGGCAACTGCAATTAAGTATATGAAAAAATACATATTCTCACTGCTTCTCGCTTCTCCTTTATTTGCGATTGCACAAACGCTTCGCATGCAACTTTTACAGAATCCTGCCGCGCATACTCCGCTCGGCAACATCGTTCTTATACTGCTGGACCTTTTAAGCTTGGTTACTTTTATCATAGGCGTGCTTGCTCTCATTTGGTTCTTCTGGGGGATTATCCAGTATGTCCTCAAAGCCGACAATGAAGAGAAACATGCGGCGGCGCGCAGTTATATGATTTATGCCGTTATCGGAATGTTTGTGATGTTTTCTATATGGGGGCTCGTGGCATTAATACGCAATACCTTTTTCCGCCCCGGCGACCCATTTACACGAATTCTGCCGACCGACATTCCAGTCGTGCCGCGGTTGCCTTCAGGGAATACTGGAACGCCCTAAACTTGTCCACAGCCCCCCTGTTGTTGATTTCTGGATGGTATATAATATAAAGCGGTCATTAACAAAAAGGTCTTATTATTAGTTTATTAAAAAGATGTTATGAAAAAAGCACTTATCGCCGGCGCACTGTACGCAGTTCCATTTTTGGTGTTGGCGCAAGGTTTAGTAGAGGCAACAAAAACAGTAGGAAAGATTACAAATCTCATTATTCCAATTATCGGCGCTGTTCTTGTCATCTACTTTTTCTACGGCGTGATTGGGTATGTGAATGCTGGTGGAGAAGAGGAA
>CAYORD010000007.1:0-14361 GCA_964406265.1 uncultured Candidatus Saccharibacteria bacterium
CGCCGAAGACCAGCAGTCGCTCGCGATCGGAAGAGGCGGGCAGAATGTGCGCCTCGCCGCCCGCCTCACGGGCGCGAAGATAGACATCGCGTCGCTAGGCGCTAAGCCGGCCTCTCCAACGCCCGAAACGCCCGAAACGCCCGATGTTACCGCTAGAAAGATGATAAGAATTTAAGCCGCTCGATAACGGCTTGTGTTCCACTATCATATGCGTGTGCGAACATAGAGCGCAATACTTCAAATGAAGTTTGTTGAAGCGCTTGATATTCCGCGCTTCCAATGAAGAAATTACGGATGGTTTCTATGGAGTATGTCGTGCTGTCCCAGTACCGCAGACCGCCCTCATCTGGTTCGCGGCGAAGCACTTCCCTATATAGGTCGGCAATCTTCCGTTGGCGGTCAGTCGTTACGAACGAAGGATAGGTGGCGTTGAAAGTCGCCGGTTCCGGAGACGGTCCGGGCGGCGGGGCGGTCAGCGTAACCACTACAGTATCTTTCACTGGACTGCTTCCTTCCGCTCCATAGCAGGCGATGTTATAGACGGCATCCGACACAACGGACGGCGTGGTTTTGGTTATGGAGCCGGAGGTCGGAAGCTGTCCCGCGGCGAAGGTTTCGCTCGTGCAGTAGGAAGCGTTCGCGGAAGTGTACGAGAGTGTAATCTGGTTTCCCGCTTCGGTCGTGAGCGCGTCTTGTCCGTTGGCTTTAATGTCGGCGGTAACCGGCTTTGGCGCAGTTGCCGTACATCCCGCAAATGTCGTCAGTTTCCCCTGTATATATGCGTCAATAGCCCCGTAGTCAGTGGGATTTATGAAGCCGTTCTTGTTGATGTCGGCCGCGAGCTTTTGCGCTTCTGTCGGATTAATGCGGCCGCCGACGATTTCATATGTAAGGTCGTAGTCCGCCTGCGTGACAAAGCCATCCCCGTTCACATCGCCCAAGGGAGAGCAGGGGGAGGGTTTACTTGAACCTGCTTTAATGGAAACAAGCGCGTTCTCCGTGCCTCCCACATGGTCTCCGCCTGCCTGAAGGCAGGTAAGCGTAAAAAGCTGTTCACTGCCGCCGACTGTTTTAGCCATTGTCCCGGAGAGAGCGACCGAAGAGCCGTTAATATCGCAGGAAGTTGCATTCGTTGAGGTCCAGGAGAGGTTCACCTTGCTTCCCGCAGGCACGGTAACCTCCCTCGCGCCATCTACCTTCAAGTCCATAACAAGCGGCGGAAGGGCGCTTACCGGAGAGAGCGCCGTGCGGACGATATACGGCCACTCGGCGGCAAGCGCCGCGACTTTCGCCATATCGTCAGCTGAAGGCGTTTCGGCGCTGTTCACGAGCAGAACGAAGGCGGTGGAAAATCCTTTCTGCGCCGCGGCAGAAGCGGGAATGCGCGGCCCATGTTTGGCGACGACATCGCTTACGGCAAGCGTACGGCTTGTCGCAGTGATAGTTTCTTTACTGGAGCAATCGCTTTCTCGCGCGCTAGGTGGAGAAAGCGGCACAAGAATTTGCATCGGCGTTACATTTTCTGGGGCGACAATGCCTGAGGCGTAGAGCATGAACGGGTCCAGGCGCTGAATTCGCTGGCTCCGAGTGGGAGCTTGCGAAGCAGTCCAGGTGCCATCGCCGTTATTTTTCCAACTTTTTAATCCCCAATACTGAACGCCAGGCGGCGCCGTTGAATCGGCGCAACTGCTCCAATGAAATTCGTTTAACGCATTCTCGCCGAGCTCTGTCCCTAGATACATGCCGAATGAGTGTCCGAGGATTTCATGTATGAGTATGTTAAAAGTGCCGATAGTCGGCGTGCCTGGCCTGAAAAGCAAAGCAATACCGCGGAGCCGTTCCGCGCTTCCGTATGGCGTTGAGTCGTCGCTTTGAAACATACCAATGCCTTTGACCTGATTCTTGACCCATGCGTGATAGGCAACCGGATTCGGAATCGGCGTTGTAAAAAAGGCGATATAGTCCCAATTGTCACTGGGATACTGCTTATAGAACGCGTTAGACCACTTTACCGGGTCAATCTTATTCCGGTCAAAATCGTCAATTTTTACCGTGAATGCCTGTGCCGAATGTCCGCCGACGGCGGTGAGCGCCGAAGCGTTTGAGATTTTAATTGACCCCACGCCCGGCGACGGCACGACCGCCGCTTCCACAACGACTCGCACAGAGTCCCTCACTTCTTCCTGCCCGCTTAAGCACTTGATGACAAAGGTGGCTGATTTCTTTAATTTGCCGGCTTGCTTGCCCGATACGCGAATGCTTTTCTTGGTCCAGTTCGCTTTGCACGAATCCACATTCTCGGAAGTCCAGAGAACCGTGATTCGTGCCCCCGACGCGACGGTAATTGGACCTTCTTCATTATTGATGGTGAGAGTAACTGTCGGAGCGGCATCGTCGTCATAATCGCCTTCATCGTCTTCCGACTGTGCGAATGAAATGAGCGGCATTGTTATCACCGCGGCGGTGAGAAGCGTCGCGCCAATAAAACGGCGAGTGAAAATTGGCATAATTTTCATAATTTTTCTGCTCAGATGGAAACATCGTACCACAAGATAGGCGCGAGTCCAAGCGACCGACTAGGATGTGGATAACGCGCCGGAGTACCGACATATCAACACTGTCCACACCCAAACTTGACTAGGCGAACATGGGTCGTATATACTATTATCACTAACAGCACCGCCGCTGTCCGTAAGGGCAGCGGCGGTTCTTTTGTGCTATAATCTTATGAATAATGAAGAAAGAAACAGCGGCAATATACATAGATGGTAGCAATACCTACAATAGGTTAAAGGGGTTGAAAATACCTAATAACTTTGCTCGATTTGACTATTCCTCTTTGGTAGAGCATTTAGTTGGAGACAGAAATCTTGTATCAAAAAGATACTATATTGGAATAGTCAGAAATGTTGACGGGTCTGAAAAATCAGAAAAAATGGTGCGTGGTCAGCAAAAGTTTCTCAATGGATTGACAACAGAGGGGTTTGAGATTAAACCGGGAAAGATAATGTACGATAGTGGAAACATCAGAGAAAAAGGTGTGGATGTAAAACTTTCTGTAGATTTGGTAATTGGCGCAGTAGATAACCTATACGACACTGCTATTGTTGTTAGTTCCGACACCGACCTTATTCCTGCAATAAAATATGCCCGCAGTGCAAAAAAGAAGCGTGTGGAATATATCGGTTTTGGAGCAAACCCTTCACTCGGGATGATAAAAGAGTCCTCAGTAACAAGGGTGTTTTCTCATACTGATTTGATTCAATTTCAGACAAAAACGCTCAAGTTTAAAACACGACTGGTTGCTTTGATATTGGAAGGCAAAAAAACTACAACTTGGAGATTATTTGACGACAAAGACTTAAAAGTTGGCGACTTGCTCAATTTCCAGATATCAGAGACAGGTAAAGATTTCGCAAAAGCAGTTATATGCATGGTCACGGAAAAGAAAGTCGTGGAATTAAAAGAAGAAGACTATGACGGACATGAAAAATATGAAAATGAGAAAGATGTGTTAGACCATTTAAAGGAGTACTACGGGAAGAAAGTTAGCAAAGAAACAATGGTGAAAATAATTAAGTTTAATCTCAAACACAAACCATAATGCCCCACCTTTCATGGAACGCGCCGGAGTACCGACATTCGCCGAAAACGGCTGAGTGGTTTTTTGCAAGCGGCATTATCGCGCTGGCGCTTATCGCCACTTCGGTGCTCCTCGGCAATATCTTGTTTGCCGTCGTGATTGCCGTTGCGGCACTTGTATTTATGCTTCACGCGCGCCGCGCGCCGCGTATAGTCCGCGCGAGCGTTAGCGAGCGCGGCATAGAGTGTGGAGACGCGCTCTACGAATACGGCGAACTTGCTTCATTTTGGATTGAAACTCGCGACAGCGCGCCGCGCCTTATTCTCAAACAGAAAAAACTCTTATCTCTTCTCACGGTCATTCAAATTGAAAGCATACATCACAACACAATCCGCGCCGCACTTATAGAATTTCTTCCAGAAGAAGAACTTCACGAGCCCCTCTCGCAAAAAATAATGGAGTATTTAGGATTCTAAAGTTATCCACTTTTTTATTTGTTCTATTGGACGATAGATGGTAGTATTCTGTATATAGAAATCAGTCCAACTGTCTATGCGCGGGACTTTATATACCACACACATAAAAAAGCTTGCCGAGAAATGGCGATCCTCCGGAAAAACATACTCCGAAATTAGAAAACGCTTCGGCATACCCAAAAGTACATTATCAGTATGGTTTGGAAAAAAATACGCTGGTATATTTACTCGCGAAAAACAATTGACGCATCTTGCCGCGACGCGCCCCCTTGCAATAGCTGCCATCAAAAAACGGATAAGGAATGAAAATCAGTCAATTAAAGAAAAAATTTCTTCTGAGATAAAAAACTATCCTCTGGAAAACATCGGTTTACAAAAATCGGTTCTTGCCGCATTATACTGGGCAGAGGGTAGTAAACACAGTGGGATGAGTGGTCTTAAGTTTGCCAACACTGATCCGGCTCTCTTGAGATTGTTTATCACACTGCTCAGAAACTGTTTTCACCCAGATGAAAAACGATTTCATGTAATATTGCACCTTCATTATTATCATTCTATAAAAGAATGTAAGAATCTCTGGTCGAAACAGCTTGATATACCACTTACCCAATTTTGGAAAACATATCTCAAAAAACGAAGCGTTACAAAACGTTATCGAAAGAATTTTATGGGGATTTGTTTTTTATATCATTCGAATAGCATTATTAGAAAGGAAATGATGGAGCTAGGATACCAGCTACAAAGACATATCGCACCGTAAACAGAAGAATTTCATTTTAAGACTCATAGCCCTCTCGTCGTTCAATGGATAGGACATAGACCTGCGAAGTCTAAAATACAGGTTCGATTCCTGTCGGGAGGATCATTTATATAAAATAGGGGAATTTTTTATGCCTTCTAAAAAACTCAAAACTATATTTTTTATCTCCATTCCTGTTTTTATTGCACACGGTCTGGAAGAGTATTTTACAGGTCTCTATAATGTAGACTCTCATGTTAAATTTATGTTCGGATATTTCTACACCTTATCAATTCCGCAAGCAATATTTTTGCTTTTCCAAATTATGTTATGGTTTGTCTTAATAGTTTCTGCTTTTCTCATTTCTGGTGAAAAGTGGCAATCGCGATTAATGATAATTCCTGGATTGGTTTATATCTACGAACTTCATCATTTTTGGAAAGCGATTGAAGTTGGCGGATATTATCCAGGCGTTATAACCGCCACTGCTTTTCCAATAATCGCTTTTCTATTTTGGAAAGAATTATTAAAGAATCTTCAACAAACTTAAAATTAAAACTTCGCCACCATCCGCGCAAGCTGGGACTTTTTCCGAGCCGCCGCGCCGCGTTTTATCGTGTGCTCTTTTGCCGCCTTATCGTACGCTTTATACGCGAGCGGGAGGAGCTTCATCGCCTCCCCCATTTTCTTTTCCGCCACGAGCTTTCTGAAGTTTTTGACTGCCTCGCTGATCGCTTGCTTGCGGCGCAAGTTGAATACGCGCTTGCGAAGCGATACGCGGTGCGCCTTTTTTGCCGATTGCGTTATTGCCATAGAGTCCAGACACCATAGCAAAAATTACCCAAAAACGCAACCATTCTATATACTGACGCTATGATTTCCCATCTTACCGGCATAGTGTTTGAAAAAGGTCCACGATTCGCAATCGTTGATGTCGGCGGCGTCGGGTATAAGGTATGGGCGACCGACGACACGCTTCGCCAACTGAAAATTGGCGCCACGGCGAAGCTTCGTACGCATCACACCGTGCGCGAAGACGCGCAGGAACTCTTTGGATTTCTTAACGAAGACGACCTCGCGCTTTTTGAATTGCTTATTAAAATTTCCGGCATTGGTCCTAAAACAGCGCTCAATATCTTGAATGTCGCCACGCCGGAAACCTTGCGGCGCTCCATTACCTCCGGCGAAACGGCGTACCTAACGAAAATCTCCGGCATCGGAAAGAAAACTGCCGATAAAATTATTCTGGAACTGCGCGAAAAATTGGGGAGCGGAGAAGGAGGCACGACCTTGAAAGATGAAGTGGACGCGCTGGAAGCATTGAAGTCGCTCGGCTACTCGCACACGGAGGCGCGCGAAGGGCTTAAGCAAGTGCCGACGCACATTGAAGGAACGAGCGGACGCGTGAAGCACGCGTTGAAATTCCTCGGAAAGTAATTATTTGAAAAATCGTTCTATGCCGCGGAAAGTCGCATCGGCATAGCGTGAAATCGCCTCTTTTCGCCCTGCCTGGGTTCGAAGCGGCGCTTCGTAAATATACGCATACTCAATAAGTACGGACGCCGCATTGAGCGTGTTGTACGCGCCGAGCGCGATCAAACTCTGGTCGGGCACAATGCCCGCATCCTCTTTCGGCAAGTTGCTTTTCTTAAATAACAGCGAAAATTCCGCAAAGAGCGCCTCGGCGACCGCATAGCTCGCTTTCGCGTTTGAGTATTGCCCGTCGGGAACATAGAGCGCGAAGCCGCCGTATCTATTCATATTCCGCGCCGTACGCCCGCGAAAATCGTTGAAGTGCAAATGCAAAACAAGCTGAAAGTTATTTTCATTTGCCCATTGATTAACAGCGTACAACCGTAAAGCCGCATTGAGCGTAGCGTTGTTGTGCTGAACTCCGTCAAGGCGCTCCACCGAACCCGCGGCAAGCAAGTCATTCATAATTTTCTTTTTTGCAACGACTTCAGCGCGCACTTCCTCTTCGTGCTCCGCAAGATAGGTTTCAAAAGAAGGTAGGTATCCGTTTCTGTCGCGCAACAGCACCGCTTCGTAGGCGGGATTTTGCGCAAACTGCGTCGCGAGCGCCTCGCCAACCCTCATATTCAAATCCGCCTCGCGAATGCCGTTATAGTCCGTACCCCAACTATCATCGTCATGTCCGGGCACAATGAGAATCTTCATCTTTCCTTCTCCGCGTGCGGCTTTCACATACGCTTCTTTTAATTCCCCTTCCGTGATACTGTCGGTAAAAAAGACACCCGCGACCGCGCGGCGCATATCTTCAAAAGAAATATATTCAAAATTGTCGGATGCCCACGCGAAACCGAAAAAGCAGAGCGCGATGATAAAAACAATCAAAAAAATCTTCATATGTATATCATACTTCATAATATCCGCAGTAACTACAATGTCGGCTCTATGTTCCGTACCGCGGATGCGGCGGGCGTAGCGAAGATATTTCTCGCGGGTTACACGCCCGCGCCAATAGACCGTTTCGGTAGGATAAACAAGGAACTCGCCAAGACAGCGCTAGGGGCGGAGAAAACGATGGCGTGGGAATCCGCCAGAAGCATCGGGATACTTCTGACGCGCCTCAAAAAAGAAAAAATCTTTCTAGTCGCGGTTGAACAATCTCCGCGCTCAATAAACTACAAAAAAATCCCGCGCAAGAAAAACATCGCGCTCATTTTCGGCAACGAAGTAACTGGAATTCCAGAAAAAATCCTCGCGAAATGCGATTGCATCGCCGAAATCTATATGCGCGGCGCGAAGGAGTCGCTCAATGTCTCCGTCGCTGCCGGGATTGTACTGTTTAAATAAAAACACACTCTCCCAATTACTTGCTATAGCAGATAAATTGGAAAATGAGCACAAAAAACAGAAAAATATGGTATAATTTTACACCGTACTAAACTCCACCTAATCTGTCATTAAGGTACGATCGTATCTTAATGAACTTGAAACTCTTCAGAATAGAGAATTAGTGTTGTCATTGGAATGTCTAACAACGCTAGTAATCAGAGAATTTTGTAAACGATCCAGTATTATCGGATCCGATTGAAAGTATAGCATACCCAATTCTAGAAGTCAATACATATTGTGTCATTTTTGGTGTTAGAATTGTGTCAAATCGGAACAATTAACACATAATTTATGACACAATTTACCCAAAGACAGCAAAATATCCTTGGTTTTATTGAACAAAAGAAGGAAGCGACTAATCAAGAGATTCTCGCAGAGTTGGAAAAGAAGGACGACCCCATCTCACGCGAGACGCTCGTGCGTGAGTTAAATGCGCTTGCAGAGCGCGATGCGGTCTTAAAAACCGGAAAAGGAAGGGGTGTCGCATATCGCGTAAAGAGCGCGCACCCACTTCTCGCTCCACTGGATGTAGAAAAATATCTTGCACAAGAAGTGGATGTCCGCGCGCCAAAGCCGATTCCATTTAACTTTGAGATTTTCTCAAAATGGGAAGGTATTTTTGCGCCTGCGGAAATTACGGAGTTAAACGCGGAGAATGAAGCGCACCAAAAACGGGTTAGTGCATTGTCGTCAGTGCTTCTCTCAAAAGAATATGAACGTGTGACGATCGAACTTTCGTGGAAATCGTCAAAAATAGAGGGCAATACCTACACGCTCCTTGATACTGAATCGCTTATCAAAGAACACAAGGAAGCGGTTGGGCATAAGAAAGAAGAAGCAGTGATGATTCTCAATCATAAAAAGGCGTTGGACTATATTCTCGGAAGCAAACATACATTCAAAATTCTTTCGCTCCGTGCCATTGAAGATGTGCATCGGTTGCTCGTGGATGGGTTGAATGTTAATTTCGGGCTCCGAAGCCGCGCGGTCGGCATTACCGGCACGGCGTATCGCCCGTTGGACAATAAACATCAGATTGCAGAGGCGGTGGAAAAAGCAACGGGGGAGATACATAAAATGCGTGATGCATGGAGCAAGGCGCTTGCTACTCTGCTCTTGATTGCATACATCCAGCCGTTTGAAGACGGCAATAAACGCGCGTCGCGGCTTCTCGCGAATGCGTGCCTTCTTGCAAATGATGTCTGTCCGCTCTCATTCCGAAGTATTGACGAGACCGAGTACAAAAAAGCGTTGACGGTGTTTTACGAACTTAATAATGCAACGCTTATGAAAAAACTGTTTGTGGAACAGTGGCGTTTTGCCGTACAAAACTATTTTATTTAATAAGTAACCGTATCAACCGCCTTGCCGGTTGCGTCAAAAAGTTTAATCACTTCGCGGGTGGACTTCCAAAGCGGCAAATCGCGCGAGAGGTAAAGGTGCCATTCGTTTTTGTAAAAATCAGAATCGCTTTTGTGCGCCGCAACGCATCGCGGATAGGTAAAGGAATCGCGGATAAAGCGCTGGCACTCCTCTTTCAACTCCTCGGGTGGGTTCGGAACAATACGGCATCGCCTCATATCATCTATATATTCAAGACACGCATCGGATAAGCTGTTGGGCGGAGGCGGAAGCGGCTCTGTTTTCGGATAGGGACATTCAATCGGAAGCGACGGCGTAAAGCGCTGAAACTGCGCAAAATACCCAGTGCATTTGTTGACGCGCAAAGAATAGCCGAGAGGCGAACGGCCGGTAACGACATACACAACGCCGCCGGGCTCAAGGTATACCGGCTCCTCGGGGTTCACCGTTCCTTGTTGCGGAAGATACGCGCCCTTTCCAATGGTCGCGGAATGCCCCGACGCCTCGCTTTTTATAGTCATACCGGTAAGCAGGACGCGCGACGGCGCGGAGTCGGAAAGACGAAGCGTTATATATTCTTCATTCGCCGACACCGCGGAACCATAATTATTAACCGAAAGTTCCAACACTCCTTTAAGCGGCGATGTGCCGCTCTTTTCTGCAACCGCTTTCAAATCCTTCGGAAGCGAGCCGGTTTTGGGAATCGTACCCGTTTGCCCCACCGGCACCGGCGGACTTATAAAAGGACTCGCTACTTCGCGCGAAATGCCGCCGGTGATGAACCACGCAATGATGAAAAAAATAAGAAATCCGATGAACCATTTGAGGTCTTCCATATCGCCATTATATCAAGATATGTTATACTTGCGCCATGTTAAGCGTATTCCCAGACCTGCTTGCTTTTGGACTCCTCGCGCCGCTCCTTTTGCGCGTAGCGCTTGGTTTAATGTTTGTTCGCTTTGGATTGCACAAATTAGGGCGTGGGCGCGCCGACAAGTCCGCGTTTTTTGATTCAATGGGATGGAAGCCGGGAAATTATTTCGCGTTCGGTTTCGGAATTATTGAACTTGCGACAGGTGTGTTGCTTGTCGTCGGTTTATACACGCAAATCGCCGCGCTTATTACAATAATTATCTTACTTGGTGCGCTTATTATAAAAACGTCGCCTCTTCGGCGACCCGCCGAAGAGGCGGGAAAACACGCACTTGGGATAGAAAGCGGAAAAGGGTTCCTCGCGCTCTTGTTTATCATCTCACTCTCACTTCTTGTTTCCGGTGCCGGCTTCTTTGCGTTTGATTTGCCGCTCTAGAGTACACCTATCAAAAAACCCGCCGTTCACTTTTGCTACTAGGCGGGTCAGAATCTTCCTTTCAAAAACGAAACTGTCTCGACATCTCTTGGTGTCATACATCCAAACCTGAAAGGGAAATCAGAACTCTGTTTTCCTCTCGGTAAGTAGAGTTTTGGATTGCCTAGAATGGGGATGTGTAGTACCGCTTTGCCGACTTCCAAATTGAGGCGGGTTTGTCTTCGAACAAAGGAAGAGTCGAGAGCACCTTCAGTGCCTTCCCAAAGATAAAGAATGAATCGGCCTAGACCCCGAATTTCTTGAAAGTCAGGGACGATGTGTATTTTGTCCGGCCGCTGTTCCGGAAGCCCGTAGCCAATAAGCCACGCGCACTGAAACAGTTGGCAAGAACGGGGACGATTGGCGTAAATCAGGCATCCCTTGTTGATGCCGCAATAAACGCACCATTGATTCTCCGGTTTCGGTAATTCAATAACCCCATGTGTCTTACAGCAAAGTGTGCATTCGCCGCATGTTCGCGCAGTATCCATAGAGGTGTCCTGTTGTTAATTGTTGCTATGTCTGACCTCATAGTACCTACACATGAAAGAAACACAAGCGCTTTAAAAAACGCGGCTAATGTGATATAAATCGGAAGTTCCGCCCATAGCTCAGTTGGTAGAGCAGCTCGCTTTTAACGAGAAGGTCCCAGGTTCGATCCCTGGTGGGCGGACAAGAAGCGGTGCGGTATAATTACCGTACCATGGACTCTTTCAAAAATCAGTGCATTGCCTTAAGAAAGCGTGGTCTTTCGCTAAGCCAAATAGTAACTGAAACTAAACGCCCGAAAACGTCTGTATATTTCCATATCCAACATATCCTGTTGAGTGCGAAGCGGAAACGTGAAATCCGGCGCGCGGCAATACAAAGATTCATCGCTTACAATAAAAGTATCCGTGGCAAAAGCAGACTCAACCGTCATCCAATACCTTTTGATAACTGGAATGCAAGTCTTGTGTCATTAGTCGGGCATTTGATTTTCGACGGGGAGATACGATATGGCGGTTGCGTATATACAAATAGAAGTCCAGTTTTACTTAACCATGTGAGTAGGTGCATGAAGACAGTGTACCCATTTCCTCCTAAACGATATGAGTCCCTTTCCGGGGTATTTAAACTTGGATATCACAATGTAGAACTGGGAAATTTCTTCAAAATAGAGGCTCGAAAATTGCTCGATGGAATTTTAGGCATGGAAAGAGAGCTTCAGCGCGCCTTTTTACGCTCATTCTTTGACGACGAAGGGTCAGTATATTTCATAAGAAAAAGACGCGCTGTACGCGGCTATCAGCACAATGCGAAAATCCTTATGCTTATCAAACGCCTGCTTAAAGACTTCGGCATAAAAAGTAGCGTTGATAAGAAATATAACGAAGTAACGATTACTTGTAAAGAAAACATTCTTCGTTTTGCAAAAGAAATAAATTTTTCAAAAGGAATCCGCGTGAACGGAAACCGCTCAAACAGTATCTGGAAAGAATCCCTTGAAAAAAGAGAGATCTTGCGTCACGCGCTTGCTTCATATTCGGTGATGTAGTACCATCTTACAAGAGTTGTCCTACTACATTTGGGAATGAACCAAGAAAGGAAAAATATGTTTCTAACCCTATGCGAAGCATGCAAGAATGGTGATCACAAAAACTGTATAGACGCTCAACCCAAACAAACAGAGATGGAAAAAGCTACAGGTTGCCGATGCGGTTGTCAGAACCAAGATCTGAACTGGTCATTGGAGAAAGTCTTTAAGAAAATCCGAGAAGACAAAAAAACCGCTCGTGTTTTTCTAGTCAGTTTTCGCAAAATACCCGCCCGTGCGGGTATTTTCTTTTTACAGACTCAAAATCAAGTTAAAGGCAACTGCTCTACCATTGAGCTATGGGCGGGAAACATACGCACTGTAACAAAAAAGTTGCGAGATTAAAAGACGGTGGTAGAATGTGGGTGGAAAAATTCAAACAGAAAGGAATGTATGGCGTTTTTGACAATATCATCACAGTGTCGAGACGGAAGACACACACATTGCCCAGGCGGTGAGAGTCCAAGGGGTCATAGTGGCGAAATAATTTACGGAGGTTGGAAATGCACTTGTCAGTGTCATTTTTTTCCTGTTTCGCTCCCAAAATTTAAACCTGGGCCTCTTAGCCGTGCTCAAAAAAAGATACTGGGAGTAATTAAGAAAAAGATGGCGGTCAAGAAAATCTGAGGGTACTATTCTGTGTCTTTTCGTAGCCATCGCTCAAGTAGCGGTGGCTTTTTTACATCCTTAAAATAAGCCGTTCAAGCGCTATGGGAAACTCGTGCTTGCCGCGATGAGAATCGTGGTAAAGAGCCACGAACCGCGCGGAAAGATTTTTCAGTTCATCCGCGCTCCAGGAGCGGCTGGGGTACCCAGCGGTGAGCATATCCTTCACTTTCCAAAACAAGACGCCGTTTATATTTTCCGGCGCAACGCCTTCCAAGAGCGCTTTTTGGTACAGAATCCATAATTCTTTTTTCTGCCGCAGTTTGAGCGCATCTCCCAATGAGAATACATTAAGTTTTTGTTTTTCACCCGGAGCTTTTTTAAACTCCTGCACCTCCGCTCCCGCATTCTTTACAATTCGCACTGTCGCAATATCAACAACACCTTCAACCAACACAAAGATATTCGGCGAATCGGCAATCTCTGAAAGATGCGCGAGAATATATTCTTTTACCTCTTTATTTTCAAACACATCGGAAAGGTGCACCAAAGAAATCGGGTGAAAGAGCCCTTGTTCGCCGATAAGATCTCCGAACGCAATTGCATTCCAATCGTCCGCGCCCATTTTAAACACGCTCGCCTGTGGCCGCTCTTTCCAAAGTGAAGCAAGGAGGATACTCCCCTTCTCGCGCGCCTTCGCACCATCTGTTCCATAAAAAAAGTGGAGCATAGTTATATTTTCTTCATCTCCCCCCAGTTATCGCCTACACTTGCTTCGACTACAATCGGCACGCCGTGAGATTGTGCGGGAGAAAGCACGCCCTCCATTATATTTTGTATTTTCGGCGCGAGATTTTTTACCGACTCTTTTTTCACTTCATACACAAGCTCATCGTGGACTTGAAGAATAAGAAATGCAGCATCTCCCAGATTTCCTCTTTTCAAGAATGCATCTACACGCACCATCGCGAGCTTGATGATATCGGCGGTTGCCGTCCCTTGTATTGGTGCGTTGATAACTTGCCGCTCCGCCGCCGCGCGAATGTACGGAATGGGCGAATTGAGCGCTTCAAAATAGCGGCGGCGTCCAAAGAGCGTTTCGGTGTAGCCGCGCTCCCGCGCGGCGGTTTTTGTGTCTTCAAGGTATGCGGCGAGTTTTGGAAAGCGCGCGAAATATTCGTGCAAGTATTTTTGCGCGTCTTCGCGCGAAACCGTCGTCCCGCCTTCAGCAAGCACGGTGCGAAGCGCGTTTACGCCCATACCGTACAAAATCCCGAAGTTAATCACCTTCGCCTGCCGCCTCATCTCTTTTGTTACTTTTTCCGGAGATACGCCAAATACTTCCGCCGCGACCGCCGTATGCACATCCTCGCCTTTTTTAAAAATCTCAATGAGCTTTGCATCACCAGAAAGAATTGCGGCAACGCGCAGTTCAATTTGCGAATAATCAAGAGCAAGCAGTACAAATCCGTTTTCCGCAACAAAGGCGTTTCTGATGCGCTGGCCGCGCGCTGTTTGGATCGGAACATTCTGCATATTCGGATTCTGCGACGACATCCGCCCCGTTGTAGAACCCGCCTGCAGGAAATTGGCGTGAAGCCGCCCGTCTGTTCCAACCAATGCGGGAATGGGGTCTATGTAAGTTGAAAGCAGTTTTTGAAACTCGCGGTATTCAAGAATCTTTCCGATAATCGGGTGCATCTCGCGCATTTTTTCAAGCTCGCTTTCACGGGTTGAAAGGGCGCCGCCCGCCGTTTTCTTCTGCCGCGAGGGCTTAAGCCCCATTTTTACAAACAGCAATTCGCCGAGCTG
>CAYORD010000007.1:14371-15947 GCA_964406265.1 uncultured Candidatus Saccharibacteria bacterium
TGGAGAATTGATGTTAAACTCACTCCCCGCTTGTTTCCATATTTCTTTTTCCAACACAGACAATTCTTTGTGGTACTCAAGAGAAAGCGCCGCAAGATATCTCGTATCTATCGCAACGCCCTGCTCGTTCATTTTTTCTATGACCGAAATTAACGGCTTTTCAATATCCTCAAACACGCGCGTGAGCCGGCGCGTCTTAAGTTCCGCAAAAATCTTCGCGCGCGCGAGCCCCATATCTTTCGTTTCTGCGAAATTAAAAATGTCGTCTGGAGTTGGATTCGTAAGATTGGAATTGACGAGCCAGAGGGCGACGGAGAGGTCTTTTGTTTCGGATGAAATCCACCCCCTTTCCCCCTCCTTTATAAAGGAGGGGGCTGGGGGAGGATTTTCACTCTTAAGCACACTACGCAACCGCTGCCCAAGATTTCGAAATTCCAACTCCTGGAAAAGCCGCTCCGCTTTTTCCACATTAACGCTCTCGCGCCACGGCGTTTCCGGAAAGCGAAACTCAATAGGCGCGTCGCGCCGAATCGTGCCTAGAATCTTGCTAAACTCCGCGTCTTCCTTCCCCGCTTCAAGCAAGCCGACAATGCGTGGCTTTATCCCTTCTTTTTCAAATACTTTCTTATCTTTCTTTAATTTTTTGTAAATCTCCTCAACCGAACCGAATTTTTGGATAAGTTCCGTTGCAGTTTTATCCCCTATTCCTTTTATTCCTTTTATATTATCCGACTGGTCGCCTTTGAGACCCTTAAAATCCGGTAGGAGTTTAGGACCAAATCCGTATCGCTCTTTTACTTTTTCTTCATCGTACAAAATCGTATCGTTAATTCCTTTTTTTAGTGTATACACCTGTACGCGTTTATCGTCCACGAGTTGGAGCGTGTCCATATCGCCGGAAGCGACTACAATATCGGCATTTTTTACTTGTTCAACGATAGTTCCAAGGATGTCATCCGCCTCAAACCCTTCCTTGTCGTAAATCGGAATGTTGAATGCGTCAAACACTTCGCGCGAGCGCTTCATCTGCGCAATGAGCGCGTCGTCTGCTTTCGCCCGCCCCGCTTTGTAATCCTTGTACGCCGTATGTCGGAAAGTCGGCTTAGGCAAATCATACGCCGCCGCGAGATAATCGGGCTTCAAGTCCGCAATAATTTTTATGAGCATCGCCGCAAGGCCATAGAGCCCCCCCGTCGGCTCGCCTTTTGAGTTACTAAAATCCGGCAACGCGTGGTACGCGCGATGCAATATCGCGTGCGCGTCTATAAGTACGAGGCGTTTGTTTTTAGATTCAGGAGACATGATTCAGGATTCAAGAATATAGTGTTATTCTAACACCGCTTTGCCATAAAAAAAGCCGACCGCAGAACGAATCCGCGGCCGACACCTACTCCTAAAATTAACCGAGCTCCTCAAACACGAGGGTGAGTTGGCGATGTCTCTCCAACTCGTTGAAGAGAGCGTGAGCAACAGTGTTTGAGACCTGGTCTAGAAGCAGTCGTTTCCCATAGGGTTCTTTATAGGTTCATTCCCAAATGTAGTAGGACACTCTTGTAAAATAGAGTGTTATGAAATA
>CAYORD010000008.1:0-1627 GCA_964406265.1 uncultured Candidatus Saccharibacteria bacterium
AAAAATCCACGCGAGTTCGGTATGCGCGGAGACATCCGATTGCTTGAACAAAATTGATTGATTCGGGTCAATGCCAATCGCCAAATAGTCAATCGCAAGGTCAATGATATTTTGGCGCATTGCGTTCGGGTCTTGAATGGTATTGAGCGCGTGATAATCAACAATCATAAAGAAACACCGATGCGTGTTCTGCATCTCCACAAACTGCTTCATCGCGCCGAAATAGTTTCCGATATGCGGCCTGCCCGACGGCTGGATGCCGGATAATAATATCTTTTTGGACATAGTGATATTGTATCACATAAACTTCGGCAAGCGCGTTTTGAAAAACTTTCCCCCCCATTTCATAAGAATGAAATGGCCACGCCCCCACCCCAGTTTTTCAAAACGCCTTGCCTTCGTTTATGTTTTTGCCAACTCCTGCCACAATTCCGCACCAAGCGCCATACCGCGTTTGAAGTTGGCGAGCTCGAACTTTTCGTTCGGCGAGTGCGCGTTGTCGTCTGGGAGTGCAAGCCCGATAAGCAAACTGTGAAGCCCTAGTATTTTCTTAAAATCCGTGACAACGGGGATAGAGCCGCCCTCGCGTATGAAGCACGGGGGTGCGCCGAACACGCGCTTTATTGCGCGCTCTGCGGCGCGCACCGCGCCGCTTTTCGGTTCAAACAAATACGGCTCGGCGCCGTGCCCGCTTTTTATTTCTATAGTTACCGATTTCGGACAATGTGCCGCAAGATGTTTTCTCACCGCCGCAATCACGGCCGAGGGCTTCTGGTCCGGCACAAGCCGCATCGTGATTTTTGCGGAAGCGCAGGACGGCACGATGGTCTTTGAGCCAACACCTTGATACCCGCTCGTAAGTCCGTTTATTTCAATCGTCGGGCGCGTGGTCGTGTGCTCAATGTGAGTAAAACCTTTCTCGCCAAACAAACACGGAACTTTGAGAAATTCAGTATAGCGAACAGGATCGTCCTCGCCCCCGTGTTGCAATCGCGAGCGCTCTGCGGGCGCGAGCGCGCGGACGCCATCGTAAAATCCTTTCACCAGAATTTTGCCGGTTTTTTTGTCGCGGAGTGTTGCCAAGAGATGTGCGAGCGCCATTGCGGGGTTTTCAATTGAGCCGCCGTATGAGCCCGAGTGCACATCGCGGTCCGCGCCGCAGAGCGTCACTTCAAGCGCGGCAATACCGCGGAGCGCGTAGGTAATCGCAGGTGTTTTGAGCGACGGCATATTGGTGTCGGAAATTACCACCCCATCTGCCGTTAGTATTTTCTTATTCTTCTGTAAGAATAGCATTAAGTTGGAACTGCCTACTTCCTCCTCTCCTTCAATTACAAACGAAATATCGCACGGCAAAGGCGTGTCTGTTTTAATATACGCTTCCACGGCTTTCAAGTGTGCAAAATGCTGGCCTTTGTTATCGCTTGTGCCGCGCGCAAAAAGCTTGCCCCCGCGGACAGTCGGCACAAATGGCGGAGTTTTCCAGAGTTCAAGCGGTTCCGGCGGCTGTACATCGTAGTGCCCGTACACTATATAGTGAGGTCTCTGTATTTTTCTTACTCTCCCCCTTGATAAGGGGGAGATGCTCCGATTCTTATCGGAGAGAGGGGGTAGTACACCTCTCGTA
>CAYORD010000008.1:1637-15279 GCA_964406265.1 uncultured Candidatus Saccharibacteria bacterium
GGTAGGATGTAGCGTTGTATTTAATCCAATGGCGCGGCAATGCTCCAAAAGCCACTTCGCGCATTTTTGTATTTCCTTTTTGTCTCCCTGTGCAGATACGCTTGCAAGCGAAACATACTCCTTGAGTTCTTCAAGGAATCGCGAATATTCTTTTTTGAGATATGCGTGTACTTTTTGCATAGTTTTAATTCCGCCACCGATGTTTTGAAGCCCATCAACATCGGGGGCGGTGTTGATTGATTTGATTGTAAGATATCCAGCACCACTTTGCTTAGCAAAGTGGTGCTGGGGTGAACTATCTCGAGGTCGGTTTTTCCTCTAGAGAAAATTCGTGTCAGTGCGCGTAAAGAAACGCATCCAAATCTTAATGTCTCGCGCACGCGTCGTTCCATTTGCAAACTTCACGCGAAGTTTGCGCGGTTTGCGATTGTTCTGTGTGTTAACTTTTCCGTTTGTTTTCACTGCTAATCCTCAGGTTGATTTTTTGGCAAGGAGATTTCAAAGAACAATTTTGCGCTACAGGCGCAAAAAACACTAGCCCTTCTTTTATGAAGGGCTAGTGTTTGTTTTGCAAATTCTATTTAGGAGAAATACGCAACGCACACATCAGCCCTTCATAAGAGGGTTCTTGAAAATAAGGTGCCAAAAATACATGACACCCGTTGTGCGTGTACGCGTTGAATTCATAGTATTCCCATATACTATACCTCCTCATTTTACTGTCAAGTGGGGGTGTGTGGAAAACGGTTACAACCGCCTTGTATGGTGGTAGTATGGGCAATGGACAAAAAAAGGTCTTATATGGCTGATATAAATGAAGCGAGAGCAATGAGTTTGGCGGAAGCGTGCGCTTCCGTAGGAAAACGGCCGGAGCAATTTCCGGCAAACAAACAATGCGCGTGTGGGTGCGTACTCTCGCGATACAATCCATACGACATATGCAGTGCGTGTCAGAGAGCAATACGAAAAGGAGAACTCCGAAAAGTTACTGTTTCGTTGCCAAGAAGAAATGGGCACACTTATTGGAGTGCGTCTGTGGTGGCATTTTCAGAACGCATACCGCTTACGGAACATGAACAAACACGGGAAGATCCATCCGGAAGAAGATAGTACACAGACGGCGCTTCGCGCCGTCTAATTTTTTGGCCGCAAAGACGCAATGACAGACAAAATCATTTGCGCTTCTTGTTGAAATGATTCTTGGGCGTCTTTCGGTAAAAAAATCGGAAGACCGAAAACAACCACGATATGCCTCCGGCGCAAAAAGAAATCGCCGAGTGTCATATTGAAGTCGCCGAAAATACGCACTGGTATAACAGGGCATCCTGTACGCCGTGCCAGATACGCGACCCCGCCGTGCGCCTCGCTCACGATATTTCCATCGCGCGTCTTGCGCCCTTCCGGAAAAATCAAAACACTCCCGACTTTTTCCAAGATTTTAATATGCGCCGCAAGCGATTGTTCGTAATTGCGCGAGCCGGAAATCGCCGAGTGCGCGCCCCACATTTTGAAAAAGAATCCGCCGTACAACACCTGGCGCCATCCGCTTGTTTTGTAAAATGCGCGCGGGCGCGACACATAAAATATCGGCAAAAGCGGAGAGAAAAACGGGAGTGCCGCCGGAACAACAATCGCGTCCAGTTCGCTTGAATGATTTGCCGCAAATATCACGCCCTTTTTAGCAATAAGATACGGCCGTATCTTATTGCTAATCTCTAGATTTTCGAGACCGTATACGTGGAACCGGCAAAACAAAAACAAAACGGCGCGCGTCGTGTGCCAGATTGTCTTCTGCAATATGAGTGGAGAAATAAAGAGAAAATTGTTCACGCATACCCCCAAGAGGAATTGAACCGCTATCTCAAGCTTCGGAGGCTTGCGCTCTGTCCGTTGAGCTATGGGGGCGAGTTTAAACCTGCCTAATCTTACTTTAAGGCACCCGATGTTTGAAGCCTATCAACATCGGGTGCCGGTAAAACACTATATCCCTTCTTTCTTTAATTCTTCAACTAAGTGTTTTGCGCCTTTGGAAAGTTTGTTCGGCAGGTCAATTTTTATTTTAATCATCAGATCTCCACGTTTTCCGCCGGAAACCGGCACCCCCTTGCCGCGTACGCGCAAAATCTCGCCGTGTGCGATTCCCTCCGGGATCTTTACCATAATTTCTCCCTCAAGCGTTTTAAGCGTATATTCGCCGCCCAGAAGCGCAGTCGTGAGCTTAATAGGCAACTCGGTGATGAGATTTGCGCCTTCTTTGCGGAAAAGCGGATGCGTGCCGACATGTATCTTGACATACAAATCGCCCGCCGTGCCGTGCGCTACCGCTTCCCCCGCGCCCGCCATACGGATAACTTCGCCGTCTTCAATACCCGCCGGTACGCGCACGGAAATCTCTTCCTGCTTTTTCACCACCCCGTGCCCGTGACAGACGGGACATTTTTCTGCCGGTACTTTACCTTTGCCGCGGCAGGTAGCGCACGGGCGCACTGTTTGCATAGATCCGAAGAAAGAGCGACGCGTCTCGCGCACTTGCCCTTTGCCGTTGCAGGTGTCGCAGGTCTTTTCCCCCGCGCCCAGCTTGCCGCCGGAGCCGCGGCAGGTCCCGCACAATGCCGTCTTCGCAATCAAGACGCGCCGCTCGGCGCCAAAGACCGACTCTGAAAACGAGAGCTCGACATCAATGGAAATATCGCGTCCGCGAGCGGATTGCCGTGAGCTTGTCGAACGACCGCCAAATACATCGCCAAACATATCGCCTAAATCAAACTCTACATTCATCCCGTTCGCGCCCCCAAACCCCGCGCGTTTTACGAAATCGGTGAAGTCGAACCCTTCAAAGCCCCCACCCGCACCAAACCCGCCCGCGCCCCCGCTCGGCGCCGCGCCCTCGCTGAAAACCCTCCCATACGCATCATATTCGGCGCGTTTTTTGTCGTCAGAGAGCACGCTATACGCCTCGCTTGCTTCCTTAAACTTTTTCTCATCACCCCCCTTTTTATCAGGGTGGTACTTGTGCGCCAAATTCCTAAACGCCTTTTTGATGTCGTCTGTTGAAGCCGCCTTATTCACCCCGAGTGTCTGATAGTAATCGTGAGCCATACAACGGAAATTGTATCATAGTTATTTCGTTTCTGCATCTCTTACATTTCCTTGCTCGTCAGCCGGAGGCGGAGTAGAACCTTTCTCCTGCCCCGCCTTCGCCATAATCTCCCCTATTTTCTGCAACTCGCCAGAAAGTGCTTCGGTTGCCGTTTTGATGCGAGACGCATCCGTGCCGTTATTTGCGGTCTTGAGGTCCGAGATTTTATCTTCAATTGCTTTCCGCGTTTCCCCAGGCACTTTTTCACCCGCATCTTTCAGCGCTTTTTCCGCCGTATAGACCAACTGTTCCGATAGATTTTTTGCTTCCGCAAACGCGCGTTTCTTTTCGTCATCCGCCGCATGCGCTTCGGCTTCTTTCGTCATCCGCTCAATATCCGCCTTTGACAGCGTGGAACGCGCTTCAATGCGAATGGACTGCTCCTTGCCGCTCGTTTTGTCTTTTGCCTTCACCGACAAAATGCCGTTCACATCCACATCAAACGACACTTCCACCTGCGGAAGTCCGCGTGGCGCGGGCGGAATTCCCTCCAAGTTAAACTCGCCGAGCATTTTGTTGTCCGCAAACATCGGCCGTTCCCCCTGACACACGCGAATGGTGACTGCCGTCTGATTGTCGGCCGCCGTTGAAAAAATTTGCGACTTGGTAACCGGAATAGTCGTATTGCGTTCAACCAATCTCGTCGCTACGCCTCCTAAGGTTTCCAATCCGAACGAAAGCGGTATCACATCCAAGAGGAGCACATCCTTCACATCCCCGCCCAAAATGCCGCCCTGAATTGCGGCGCCGATAGCCACCACTTCGTCGGGGTTCACACCCATATGCGGCTCTCGCTTGAAGAAGTCCTTTACCGCTTTCTGAATAGCGGGCATTCTGGTCTGGCCGCCGACGAGTACCACTTCGTGAATATCGCCCACTTTAAACGGCGACGCTTCAATCGCGCGCTTGGTAATCGTCATCGCGCGGTCAATAAACTCTTTTGTCAGCTCTTCAAGTTTCGCGCGAGAGAGTTTGAGCACGAGGTGTTTCGGCCCTTCCGCGCCGGAAGAAATGAACGGCAAATTAATTTCGCTTTCAAGCGCCGTTGAAAGCTCAATCTTTGCTTTCTCCGCTGCTTCCTCAAGCCGTTGGAGCGCGAGCGCGTCTTTGCGCACATCAATACCTTCTTGCTTTTTGAACTCGTCGGCAATGTAGCCGATAATCTTTTGGTCAATGTCGTGTCCGCCCAAATGCGAATCGCCGTCTGTCGCCTTCACTTCAATCACATCATCGCCAACTTCCAGCACGGAGATGTCAAAGGTGCCGCCGCCGAAATCAAACACGGCAATTTTTTCGTTTTTCTTTTTGTTGAAGCCGTACGCAAGCGCCGCCGCCGTCGGTTCGTTGATAATGCGCTTTACGAGAAGCCCCGCAATCTTGCCCGCATCTTTGGTCGCCTGCCGCTGACTGTCGTTGAAGTACGCCGGCACGGTAATTACCGCCTCGGTAATCGGCTCGCCGAGCCGCGCTTCTGCATCGGCTTTCAGCTTCGCGAGAATCTTTGCGGAAATTTCTTCCGGCCGCTCCCATTTGTCGCCAATCTTTACTTCAATGCCGCCATTTCCCGCTTTCCGCGCTTCGTACGGCACGGTCTTGATGTCTTTCTGCGCCGCGGGGTCGTCAAAGGAGTGTCCAATGAAACGCTTGATGGTATAGACGGTATTTTTCGGGTTCGTAACCGCCTGCCGCTTCGCCAGAAGCCCCACGAGCCGCTCGCCGGTTTTTGAAAGCGCGACAATAGAGGGAGTCGTCCGCGCGCCTTCGCTGTTCTCAATAATCTTCGGTACGCCGCCTTCCATAACCGCCATCGCGGAATAAGTGGTACCGAGGTCAATGCCTAATATTTTGGACATAGTTGTTCAGATAAATTACTAATAAAAGCGATTTATTTGAATGATGGAGCGCGGATTTTTATTGCCGTTAAAAATGCGAATTTGTTGAAATAGAGTGACACTATTTTCTCGCCGAGTTTTTGTACAACGCGAGATGTTCGAGATTTTTGAGTTTCAACGGGGAGACACACCACCCCGTCTCCCTTCGGGAGACACCCCTCCTTAATCAAGGAGTGGATTTCAGACAAAGAGGTACACGAAACAACGCGGCCTCGGAGAATACCTCCGCGCTCTACGACCACGAATCGCACGCGGAACAAGCGACCGCTTCGGTCGCGGACAATTTTCTCAAATACTTCTGATTGGTTTTGTTCAATAAGTTTTTTCATTTTGTTTCTCTTTTATACAAAGTCTTACCGTATTCGTCTATATGCTTTTTGAGTTCCATATTGGAAAGCGTGTGGTAATTGAGCACATCCGTTTTATATGGGAAACCTGGCGCTGCATGATTTAGAAAAGTGTTCAGCGCACTTACTGAACGGTCGGTCAGTTTTTCTCCTTTCAACGCAAGGTCAATGTCGGAATACGGTTTGAAATTCCCCATCGCGCGCGAGCCGTACACAACCGCCTCTTCAATGTCTGGAAACGGCTTGATTGCATCTTCTAGCGTGTTTAACGTTTCTTCATCCAGTCCGAATTTTGTCATAGCAATTTTTTTAGATATTCGTAAAGTTCGGCAAAAGCTGTAGCGTATTTGTCGTGAATTTCTTTGTCAGCTTTTTTACTCATTGTTTCGTCGTAAGTATGTGAAAGTTCATTCCGCGTGTCTAACATTTTTAGCCACACGCGCCCGTCTTTTATAAACCCCGCTCCAAACGCTTCTTGGATAACATCTCGCGGAAGCGTTTTCTCCACGCCGCCTGCTTCTAATTTGTCTTTTAGAGTTTTCCATGCCAACTCAAAGAGAAACTCAAAATTCTGCACAAGTCCGGCACGCAACACATCATCATGCTCGGTGTCGCGACTCAGTGCATCCTGAAAACTCCTGTATGCCTTTTCAAAATTGGCAAATCGCTGTTTCCATCGAATTTCTTTTAAGTTGTTTTTCATATTTTATACTCTCCGATTTTCACTTTCGCCGGCTCAAGTATTTTACCATAGAGCGCAAACCCTTTCTCCACCACCTCGCGCACGGTGTGAACTTGCGCTTGCTCCGCGACAGATACAACGCCGATGCTTGCGTGTTTGTTGCCGTCAAACATCTCTCCAACTTTCGGTTCTATGAGCGACACGCCCGCCTTTTCAAGTGCGCCGCGAAACTGCACGTAAATGTGTTCAATCCCCAAGCGCCAATTCTTGTCGGCCTTTTCCCACACCTCTTTATTGCCAATCGCTCGCTCAAAATTTTGAAGCACGGGCAGAAGCTCCGAGACAAACGCCTCGTTTGCAAACTTCACAAACATCGCGCGCGCCTTTTCCTCGTCTTTGCGGGCATTTATAAAATCTGCCTTCGCTCGTTGCCACCCCGCGATGTACTCCTCGCGTTCCTTTCGGCACGCAGATAGTTCCCCTTTCAGCTTTTTTATTGCCTCGGCGGGATCCTTTACATTATCCGCATCCGTTTCGGGTTCGAGTGTTATGTCTCTGTTTTCTCTTTTTTGCTCTTCTGACATATAAAAATATAACTTGACCAATAATTTTGTTTATGCTACCTTACTTTTAGATTACTTGCAATAACTGAAATATGAGAAGGAAAAAACAACATCAAAGAAAAGAACCTAGGTGTCCGAAGTGTCAGAGAAAATGTAAGCCACTCAATTTAGAAGGACCGTGTACTAAACCCTGGTGGTGTGAAAAGTGTGATTTAATAATCAAGTAACCTCTCACAAACACCCGATGCTGAAACATCAGGTGTTTTTCTTTGCACCCTCTCGCCCTTTTCCAAAGGGGGAGAGGGCAGGGTGAGGGGGTGTAAGAATTAAAGACACCCCTCCCTTTCCCTCCCCTTAGGTTAAGGGCAGGGTAAAAAATTCGGAAATTGATTTAATTAACGCTTGCTCCACTGCGGCGCTTTGCGCGCCTTCTTCAAGCCGAACTTGCGGCGCTCTTTCGCACGCGGGTCGCGCTTCAGAAATCCTGCTTTTTTTAATTTCTTGCGGAGCTCCGGTTCTGATTCCACAAGCGCGCGCGCAATGCCGTGCCGCACCGCTTCCGCCTGCGAGGCAAGCCCGCCTCCCGATATGCGCGCCGACACGCCGTAGTGCGCGCGCGCCGGTTCGTGCAGGGCAAACACATCGTGTGCGACGCGCCGCTGTTCCGCGGTTTTAAAATATGCATCAAAGGTTTGCTCCCCGACGACAAAGGTGCCCGCGCCGCCCTTGAGTAGGCGCACGCGCGCCGCCGCGGTCTTGCGGCGGCCGATTGCTTCTATATATTCGTGGTTCGCCACTGCTTTTGTTTTTTCTTTTGGCATACCTTTATTCTTTTATGGTAAGATTTTCGATAATCCGCGCACGGAGCTTATTTTTCGGAAGCATTCCGTACACCGCGCGCCGCACGGCGATAGAAACGCCGCGGCGCGCGATGAGATTACCGAGCGTCTCTTCCTTCAAACCGCTCGGATATCCAGAATAGCGCTGATACGCTTTTTCTTTTTGCTTCTTTTCCGTTATAAACAATTTCGCCGCGTTTTCTATAAGCACGCGCTCTTTCGGCTCTTCATTGCGCGTAAAGTTTGAGCTTGCCTTGCCGCGCAAAAGATGCGCCGCTTCGCTCGCGAGGCGCCCCAACTTCTTTCCATCTGCGTTTATGGTGTGCTGTGTCATATTATACAAATTCAATAATGGCCCGCTTTGAACCGTCGCTTTTTCGAAAACCGGTTTTCACGATGCGTGTATAACCGCCGGCGCGCTTCTCATATCTTTTTGCAACATTTTTAAACAGTAAATCGGCGCCGTCCGTGCTTCCAATGCGGCGCGCCGCAAGGCGGCGCGCCGCGATTGTTCCAGAGCGCGCGCCTGTCACCATTCGCTCAACAAACGGGCGGAGCGCCTTGGCGCGCGCTTCGGTCGTCTCAATTTTACCATACCGCGCGAGCGAGCGAGCGAGCGAGCGCATAAATGCCGAGCGCACCTTGCGCACCCGCCCAAACTTTTTGTTGC
Source organism: uncultured Candidatus Saccharibacteria bacterium (assembly GCA_964406265.1). Classification (GTDB taxonomy): domain Bacteria; phylum Patescibacteriota; class Minisyncoccia; order Phycocordibacterales; family UBA10002; genus UBA10002. The sequence continues at coordinate 9,770 of CAYORD010000008.1, forward strand.
GATTGCTGTGCCTCATAGATTTATTTCAAGGTGATGCCGAAATTCCCTAACATTTTCTTCACTTCCTGAACGCCCTTGCTCCCTAGCCCGTCGATATCCAAAATGTCCTCCTCTTTTTTCCGCACTAAGCCGCCGATGGTACGAATGCTGGCGTTTGACAACGCGACCTTTGCGCGCGCCGACAGATCAAGGGTGTCCACCCGAGTCTTCAATATTTCTGGGTCAATGTCGCGACGCGCCTCTTTTTTTTGCGCCTTTACGGACACAACCGCCGCAGGCGCTTCTTCTTCACGGAACCCGACGACAGCGCGCAGTTGGTCAATCATAATTTGGATTGATTTTTCCAGTGCCTCGTGCGGCGAAACCGTGCCGTCTGTCTCAATCGTAAAACGAAGACGGTTGAAGTCCGTCCGGTCGCCGACGCGCATATTTTCCACTTCGTAATTCACGCGGCGTACCGGCGTAAAAATCGCGTCAAGGGCAATGGCGCCAATGTCCACGCGTTCTTTCTGCATCGTCTCTTTCGGTACATAGCCGAGACCTTTTTCCACACGAGCTTCAATATCAAGCACGGTCCCTTTTCCGGAAAGAGAAGCAATCGCCTGTTCTGGATTCAACACCGTCACTTGCCCAGGGGCTTCAAATAACGCGGCCGTTACTTCTTTCGGACCCTTCACCTTTAATAAGATAGTTTGCGGTTCATCGGTTGTGAGATTGAAGCGTACGCGCTTCAAATTGAGAATGATTGAAATCACGTCTTCTTTCACCCCTTCAAGGGTAGAAAATTCGTGTGCTGCGCCGGAAATTTTCACAGAAGTAATCGCCGCTCCCGGAAGCGACGAGAGTATAATACGGCGGAGCGAATTACCGAGCGTATGCCCGTAGCCCGGATACAGACCGTCTATTTCATACGAACCGATATGGGTATTTTCCTTAATAATGCGGGGTTTTGATGGAAGCACGATAGTTTGCATAGGTAGTTGCGTTATTAAAAATATAAAAGCAAATATAACACAGGCGCGCCTTTTTTGCAAAAGGCGCGGCATTTGCCGTTACCGGCGGTAAAACCCAAGCACCACATTGGCGCGAAAGGGCAATTCCTCGCGCTTAAGTGCTGGCACTCCTAAAACGGTAATTACTCGTTTTTCCTTGTCGTACGAGATCCAAGGGGGCACCGTTCTCATTTCTTTCTCGTCCAACCAAAGCTTTTTCTGCGCGCTTGCGGCGCGCACGGCAATCCTTTCTCCCGTATATATCTTTCTAGAGGGAATGGTGCTTCGATGTCCGTCAACCGTTAAATGGCCGTGAGATACGAGCTGGCGCGCGCCAGCGCGCGTGGGCGCAAGTCCCGCGCGGTACGCGACATTGTCCAGCCGCGTTTCAAGCGCAATGACCAGCGCCTCCGCTGCCGCACCCTTTTTAAGAAGTGCCGCGCGAGCGTAGGTGCGGAGCTGCCGTTCATTCAATCCGTAAAAAAAACGCGCCTTCTGTTTTTCAGCAAGTTGTACCGCATAATCGCTTCGCGTACGCATTCTCTTGCCGTCGCGCTGGCCTTCGCGCAACGCAAATTTTTGCGTGCTCGTCTTCTCAAATAGTTCCGGGCCGTAACGCCGCGCAATTTTGTATCGTGGTCCCAATAACATATTTAAAATTAAATATTAAATATTAAAAAATAGCTAAACTCGCCTTGGTTTTTTTGGGCGTGGCCCGTTAAACGGAACCGGCGTCACATCTTTAATGCTCTTAATCATAATGCCTTTGGACATAAAACCGCGGATGGCGGATTCTCTACCAGACCCTACGCCACACACGACAACCGCCGCTTCTTTCATTCCTATAAGCAAACCCTTCGCGCCGATGGTTTCGCCTACTTTCGCCGCCGCAAACGGCGTGCCTTTCTTCGCTCCTTGAAAACCGAGCGCGCCGGACGAAGAGAATGCGACCACATTGCCCATATCATCGGCGAGCGTCAAGGTTGTATTGTTGTACGACGCGCGCACGTTCAAAATACCGCTCTCAATTTTCTTTTTTGAACGCGACGCCGTGAGAGTATTTCCCGTACTCTCCGCCCCCGCTTCTCCTTTGGTGATGATTCGTTTCTTTCCCATAAAATTATTTCTTTTCTACCGCTTTGCGGCCGGTGCCCATCGTCTTGCGCACATTGCCGCGGCGCGTGCGCGAGTTGGTCTTAGTGCGCTGACCGCGCACGGGGAGGCCGCGCGTATGCCGCGCGCCGCGATACGCCTTGATGTCTTTTAGGCGCTTGATGTTGCCCGCCACCGCGCGCTTCAAGTCGCCTTCAAGCGTCCGCTTCTCTATCTCAACGCGAATCGCTTGCTCTTCCACGGGGCTTAATTCGGCGGGCTTTTTCGCCGGATTTACCTTCACCTGAAGCAAAACAGCGCGCGCGGCGGAACGCCCGATACCATACAAAATCGGTAGCCCAAACTCAAGCTGTTTATTTTCCGGAATGGTGATGCCTTTGATACGCATAAAAATTATCCTTGTCGCTGTTTATGCCGCGGGTTGCCCGTACATACAATAAAAACGCGTCCGCGGCGACGGACCACGGAACACTTCGGACACCGCACTTTGACTGATGCTTTTACATTCATAAACGCTTCACAATCCGACCCTTGCCGCCGTAGCGGTCCAGCTCTACTTCAACTTTGTCGCCGACGAGAACGCGAATCCGATGCAAGCGCATTCTGCCCGCCAAGTATGCAAGCACGAGCTTGTCCGGTTCTATTGAAACGCGGAATAGCGCGTCCGGAAGGGCTTCAACTACCCTTCCGTTTACCCGTTCTGGCTTTTGCTCGGTTCCCATCTACATCAAAAAGATAGCAAAACAAAAGAAAAGAGTCAATGGACAAAAAGATTTAAGGATTCCGCCCATCTTGTTTTTCCATAAACTCTACAAAATACTTGGCGAATTGACGGAAAATATCCGGGGCTTTTTGCAGATATTCATGTATTCTCGTCATATCAATTTTGTCATACTCATGAACCAGCATATTTCTAAATGAAGCCATCTTTTCATTTTCACGCGCCAGTTCAATAGAAACAATCTTTTCTTCTGCAAGAAATCGAACCACATCTTTATACTCACGCGCAGTCCGTTGGGCAAACTGGCTTAATAAATGCTGGCCTATATCCAAGATAATAGTTACACCAATAAGCAAGTTAAACATCGCTGCACTGTTCAATTTTGTGTCTTTTAAAAATTCACCTTCGGAGACAGTGCGAATTTCATCAAGGATTTTGCTTATTTCCTTGAGCCGAAACAACTTGTTATCTACCGATTCGTGTTCGTAAAGCTTCATATAGTTTTTAAGGCCAGCCCAAATGAACCGTCAAATAACTGCATTCTAGTGATTACTCGAGCAATGCGTCGAAGTTCGCGCGTATCTTCGTACCCCCTCACAACCTTCCGTTCTATGGCAAAACGAGCTTGTTCGTCTTTACTTAAAATTAAAATGCCGGAAACAATCGCGATATATTTTATGAGCGGGTCCGTTGCTGTTGCAAGATTAATCACATCTGCATCTTTGGAACCGCATTCTTTTGCGATTTCGTTGGAAATTGCAATCTTTTTGTTGAACTGTTCTGTGTCTGAAAGTCTATGGTCAAACAACACTGCGGTATCAATGTCGGAGTGAGGTCCCATCTGTCCGCGCGCAGCAGAACCGAAAAGATACCCGACGATAACGCCGTGCTTTTCCATAATCTTCGCTATTTTCTTTTTATCTGCTTCGGGCATTGAAATATTATACCATAAGTAACGCCAAAAACACCCTGATGTTATTGTCCAGTATTTATAGTAGATTTCCCGTAAGTTACAAAGTTCCAATGAGTTGGGTAATGTTGAATAATATAGTTTATTGCGTCCAACTGAAATTGTGCCGGGATTTCTCCTTTTTTTGTTAAAACAACATATGTCATGTTAAAATTCTTCTGTGATGTTTGATAAGGCTGTGCGTGGGCGACAAGAAAAATACTCACAAAAAGAACCGCCACAAACACAAATGAATAAAAATGGCGCATAGTGAAAATTATGGGGCTGATTTCTCTGTTTCTTTCACAACCACTGAAATCTTTTTGATGTTGTCGGGAAAGGCCTTGTTCCAGAATGGGCGGATGACGACCTGCGACCGCTCAATCGCGGGGTAGGAGACGAGCACCGACACGGTTTCGCTTTTAAGTTTTCCGGCAAGGTCTTGCTTCAACTTGTCTTCATCCAGTTTCCACACAATCGTGCCGGAACCGCGTAGCCCGAAAAGCACGCGCCCGTCGGTATTTTTTCCAAAATCCGCTTTGTTTAGAAATTCAAATGATAATTCTTCCAATGTTTTAAAGGTAACTGGCGCATTGTCGTACCGCGTGAGCGCGCGGCGCGCAATGAACGATGCAAGTGTGTCGCGCTTAAATACAAACGCCGTGAGTGTTCCCCGCTCTGTTACCGAGACCTTCTTATCCGCCGTCTCCTGCTCTGGCTCCGAAGCCGTCTTAAACACATACCCTCCCGTTAACATGGTAGAATCTACTGGGACTTTTTCTGCCGCATTGGAAACAAGCTTTGCCTCAAGCGTTTTGCGAAGTGTTGCACGCGACGCGGCCACTTTTTCCGGCGATACAAATGGCGCGACGCCAACAAACCCGCCCGTCATAGCCGTTTTGGAGCGAGCGTAAAATCCCGCATAGCGTTCGGCGCTGCTCTTAAACCCCGGTACGGTAAAGTCCGATAGGCTTATGTTGTATTCCACTCCCGCGCGGTCCGAAAATACATCCGTCTCTATGCTTCCAGGAAGCGCCTTACCACCCGTTACCGTTTTGCCCGGCACAATAATTGATTCTGGAATGCGGAACACGAGGCCGTTTTGGGTTTCAAAGCGCGTGTTTTTGATAAGCCGTTGTGTGGCGCTTGAAAAGTTGTTGTAGACGATAATCGTTCCCGCCGCCTTCCGTTCAACGCGCTTGCTTCCCTCGGGTTCAAGCGACAGCGTTTCAACCGCTTCCACCACGCGCGGCTCGTATGGCATATAGGCATCCGTAGTCGTTGTTGCGGTGATGGCGGTCCCGGTAATCGCAACTTGAACCGGCGCCGATTTGAGTGTCACCGTGACCGTCGCCCCGCTTATGGAAATCGCAACCGTGATTCCAAGAGCCACGAGCGCAACCGCGACAATGCCCCACAGCAAAAAACGCGCATGCGAGCGTTTGCTTCCGCGCGGCGGCGGTATGCGAATAGGCGCGTTGTTTTCTTCCTCCACCTCTTCTTCATCACGCTCGTCGCGCGGGCTTGCGTACCGGTATGAACGCGACGGCACAGGAATGTTGCGCACCGAACGGCGCGCCCCAGGCGGCGTTACATCGCTCACAATTTGTTTCGGCATATGAGGTTAGTATAGCACGACGAGAAACCGCAAATAGCAGTGGATATGCACACATATCAAACCACCCCGCCTCGCTTTGCTCGGCACCCCCTCTTAAATTAAGAGGGGGTTGGGGGG
>CAYORD010000009.1:0-13453 GCA_964406265.1 uncultured Candidatus Saccharibacteria bacterium
ATAATACAGTACAATCCATAGGAGATGCACTCCGTTCAATTCCTACTGTGTGGGATGGAAAAGAAGCCATTACGGAAAGGAAGAGAGGTGGATCATCACACTGGCGACAAATGGAGTGGATCGGTTTTTATTTTGAGTTCCTCTGCAAAAAACAACTTGCGAACATAGCAGAAATACCAGGTCCACGATATGGTAATACTGGGTTTGATGCCCTGTCGGTAATCCCGTGGGATTTTAAAGTGCATGCTATAAACACCAGTTCTCACCAGATTATTGTAAATGATACAGATGCGATACAAAAAGCAATTAATAAATACGGAGCGATTGGCTTGATACTTGCGCTTGGAGAAGTGAAATACAATGACGAAAAGCGTGCGTTTCAAAAATGGCACCAAAAATTAAAAGGTGGAACTTCTGCTTATGAAAAAGAAAGAAAGGAGCGCGGAGCGTGGTCGAGGTTACGAAAAGTTTCTCTACTTTTGCGGCAAATATCCTTTATTATGTTGACAGAGAATAGTTTACGAAATACAGGATCTTTTCAAACAGATTTTCGTAATGCGGATGGCGCACCACGACGCAAGAAAGTGCTTGTTGATTTGGAGAAAATAAAAAAAGAAATAGTAAAAACGGTAGATTTTAACAAGTGAACATTATTTATGCTGATAAGTTAAGTTACATATTCCTGATTCTTACTTCTTCCCTTTTTCCTGCTTCGCGAAAGGAAATCCAAGGTGCGTGAAGAAAGCGCGGGCTTCATCGCGGTTTTTGGCAGTCGTGACAATCGTAATGCCCATACCAAACACATCTTTAAGTTCTTCATCAGAGGTCTCCGGAAATACGGTATGCTCGCGAACACCAATCGTTATATTCCCCATTTCGTCTATGGAAGAAGCCGAAAGGCCGCGGAAGTCCTTGGTGCGCGGGAGAGCCACATTGATTAATTTATCCAAAAAACTGAGCATCCGCGCGCCTCGGAGCGTTGCGAGCGCCCCTACCACATCGCCCTCGCGCGATTTGAACGACGCGATTGATTGCTTCGCGCCGCGGGAGAGTGGCTTCTGCCCCGTTATTTTCGCAAGCCGGTCTAGCACAATATCAATCTTCTTTTTATCTTTAAATGAGCCGACACCGGACGACACCGAAACGCTCTTCAAGCGCGGCGCCTGCATCACATTCGTGTAACCGAATGTGTCTTTCAGCGCGGCATATGAAGTATTCTGTTTTTCTTTGATTGATTTCATATCGTTATGCTTTGACGAGTGCAACATTGGAAATATGTATCGGCATCGCCCGTTCCACGATTTGCCCTTTCTGCCCCGCCTTGCGCGCTCGTTCGTGCTTCTTCATTTTATTGACGCCCTCAACCAACACGCGCTCCAATTTCGGAAACGCCGCAAGCACCTTACCGCTTTTGCCGCGGTCACGACCAGCAAGTATTTTCACCATATCTCCTTTGTGTATTTTCATAAAAGTTAGACAATCTCTTCCGCCTTTGACGCAATGTTTCCGAACCCTAATTCAGAAATCTCGCGCGGAATAGGTCCGAACACGCGGCCGCCAAGCGGCTCGTGCTTCGCTTTATCTACGAGCACCACCGCATTTTCGTCAAAGCGGATGTACGAGCCGTCGGGGCGGCGCAGAGCGTTTCTTTGCCGAACGATGACGGCGTGGTGCACTTCCTTTTTCTTCACCGTCCGGCGCGGCTCAGCTTTTTGTATGGAAAGCACAACGATGTCTCCAATCCCCGCATACCGTCGCTTGGAACCCCCGAGCACCTTGAAAATGCGCCCGATGGTCCCACCGGAGTTGTCGGCTATATTTACAAGCGCGCGCGGTTGTAACATAAAAATTATATAACCTTAAAATGCTTATCTTTGGAAATCGGGCGACATTCGGCTATCTCTACACGGTCGCCCGTATGCTTCGTATTGCCCGCGTCGTGCGCTTTATACCGTTTGGTGATGCGCACATATTTGCGATACTTCGGGTGCTTGACCAGCCGGTTGACCGCAACCACGATCGTGTCCTTCATTTTGTCGGACACGACAACTCCGCGCAAAACGCGTGCAATCTTTTTGTGTGGTAATTCTGTTTCCATAGGATGGCGATATCGCACCGTACCATAGGCGCGCGAATAATTCAAATGATTACCGAGCGACCACTTTTGTCTTGACCGGTAATTTTGTTCCCGCCTTGCGAAGCACTTCCGTTGCCCCCGTGGCCGGCAATCCATCTACTTCAAAAAGGATGCGGCCAGGACGCACCTCTACCGAATACCCCTGTGGGTCGCCTTTTCCTTTGCCCATCCCTACTTCGGGCGGCTTCGCCGTGTAAGGCCTGTCGGGGAAAATACGAATCCAGAGTTTGCCGGTTTTGCCCGCCTCGCGCGATGCGACCTTGCGCGCCGCCTCAATCTGGTTGGAGCGGATGCGCCCCGCCGCAATCGCCTTTAACCCAAACGAGCCGAACGAAACGGAGGCACCGCGCGAATCAACGCCGCCGCGTTTTGCGTTGCGGCGCATCGTGTGCCATTTGCGAAATTTTACTTTTTTAGGAAGCAGCATAATGGTGAATTATTTTTTATCCTTCTCAAAGACATCACCTTTATAAATCCACACCTTGATGCCGATATCACCGTACGGCAACTTCGCGCGCTCGCGCGCGAAATCAATGTCGGCGCGCAAGGTCTGGAGCGGCACGCGGCCTTTCATCATATCCTCCGCGCGCGCCATCTCCGTCCCGCCGAGCCGCCCGCCGAGGTAAATTTTGATACCCTTCACATCCCGATTCGCGATCACTTTCTCAATCGTCTGTTTCATGACGCGGCGGAATGGAAGGCGCTTTTCCAGCCCTTCGGCAATCATTTGCGCGACAATAGCCGCGCTCCCCTCTGGCGAACGCACTTCTTCAATGTCTACGCGCATTTCTTCTTTACTGAGCGCCTTTTTACGGCGCAAAAAAGCAAGCAGGTCGTCTTTGAGCTTCACCGCGCCTTCGCCTCCGCGACCGACGAGAAGTCCAGGCCGCGCCGTTTTCACAATCACGCGGAACTTTTTTGCGCCGCGCTCAATCACGATGTCGGATACATACATTCCGCGCAGGCGCTTCGCCAAAAACTCGCGGATGATGATGTCGCGGCGGAGCGTGTCGCGGTACACCTCTTTCGTGTTGAACCAGCGGCTTTTCCAGTCGCGGATGATTCCGATCCTATGGGCGTATGGATGGACGGTGTGGGACATATTCTAAATTTAAATATTTAAATATTCACTTGTTCTTTTCTGAAAGCACAAGGGTAACTTTACTGGTGCGTTTTAAAATCTGGTACGCCGAGCCGTGCGCGCGCGGCATATGCCGCTTCATTGTTGCCCCGCCATCTACATGGAAGTGGGCGACAGTGAGCGCAGATGCGTCGGAGGTATTCCCCATGTTCGCCGCATTTTTTACCGCGCTTTCAAGGAGTTTCAAAAGCGGCGTTGCCGCGATCTTAGGCATAAAAGAAAGGATGGCGCGCGCTTCGGCAACGCTTTTGCCTCGGACCGCATCTACCGCGAGGCGGACTTTGCGCGGCGACATCCGCAAGTTGTTGAGTATGGCTTTCATATTATTTCTTTGCGGAATCAACGGCCGCTTTTGCCGCCTGCGCGGAAGCAATCTCCGATTCCTTCGCCTTCGCCTCTTGGTCTTTCTGCATCTTGCCGCCGTGCTTGATAAACTTGCGGGTGAGCGAAAACTCTCCGAACCGATGGCCGACCATTTCCTCGGTCACGAGCACTTCAGGAAAATCCTTGCCGTTGTGCACCAAAAACTTAAAGCCGACCATCTCGGGAGAGATGACCGAATACCGCGCCCACAGCTTTACTGGAGGAGTATTCTCCGGCTTCTTGCCCGCAATCTTTTTCGTGATGCGCGGGTCAACAAACGGACCTTTTGATACGGAACGGCTCATAATGCAATTAAAAATCCCCGCAAAGGGTATAGCGATAGTAGCAAGAAAGAGCCACTAAAGTCAAATTACTGCGTCTCTGCGCCACGCTTGCCGACTTGGCGGCGCGAGACGATGAAGACATTGGAGTACTTTTTCGGGCGGCGCGTTTTCTGCCCCTTGCCGGTCGGCTTGCCGTACACATTGATTTCGCGCCGGCGTCCGCGCGGCTGTTTGCCTTCGCCCCCGCCTTTCGGGTGGTCTACGGGGTTCATTGCCGAACCGCGCACCGTGGGACGGATGCCGAGCCACCGGCTGCGACCCGCCTTGCCGATGCGAACGAGATAATTTTCTTCATTAGACACGGCGCCAACGCATGCCCACGCGGTGGAAATGACTTTACGCACTTCCGTAGACGGAAGCTTTAGGAGTGTATACCCCGCATCTTGCCCGATTATTTCCGCAGAATTGCCCGCCGAGCGCGCGAGCGCGGCTGGACCGTCCGGTCGGAACGAAACATTATACACAAACGCACCGACGGGAATTTTCGAAAGCGGCAAGCGATTGGCGGTTTTTATTTCTGCTTTTTCCGATACGATAAACGAATCGCCCGACTTAACGCTCTGCGGTAAAAGCACATAGCGCTTCTCGCCGTCTGCGTACACCGCAAGCCCCACAAACCCCGTGCGGTGCGGGTCGTATTCAACGGACGCGATGCGCGCCGGAATGTCGTGCTTGTCGTAGGTAAAGTCAACATCGCGGAACAGGCGCTTGTGCCCGCCGCCTTGATGCCGCATCGTAATTCTGCCGAACGCGTTTCTGCCCGCGCGGCGCTTCCCGCCCGAAAGGAGCGGTTTGTGCGGCTTGTGGCCGGAGAGTAACTTCCGGTAATCAATACCGGTCATATGCTGGCGGGATGGAGTTGTGGGTTTGTAGATTTTCATAATTATAATTCAATTTTGTCGCCCTTTTTCAAAAAGACATACGCCTTTTTGCCGCCGCCGGTTCTGCCCTTTTTACCGCGGGCAAAGAGCGCCTTTTTTGGAATGGCGAGCATACGCACCTCGCGCGGCGTTACCTTGTAGCGCGCCGCGACCGCCTGCGCAATTTGCCGTTTGTTTGCTGTGCGAAATACCTCAAATGCGTAGCAATTCGCACCCGCGAGAAAGGTCGCCTTCTCCGAAACGCGCGGGCGTTCTATGAAAAACGATGCGGCATCCGGCGCGCCCTTTTTCTCCCCCGACACGGCGAGTTTGCGCGGCGCGGCAGGCACCGGTGTTTTCTCCGGTGCAGTTGCTTTCTTATTTTTTCGTAAATTTAAAAATGACATAAAATTATGCGAGTTTTTTCTCAAAAAATGCGACTGCCTTCTCCGGTTCGGCGAAGATAAGGTAGGTGTGACGAAGCGCGTCCGCGGCATTTAAGTTGCGCCACTCGCCGACCGACACATTCCCCAAATTGCGAAAGCTCTTTTTTGCAATCGTCGCGTTTTCCGACAACCCGACAAACGCGGCATTTTGCTTCTTGGAAAGAACTCTTGGAAATCCTGCTCTCGCGAGTGCCGCGAGTATTTCTTTCGCACGCGCCGTCTTCGGCGCGGCAAAAGTGAGCGCGTCAACAAACAAAATCTCGTTGTCTTTGAGCTTTTGCGAAAGCACGGACGCGAGCGCCGCCGCCGCCATTTTGGCGTTCACCGCGCGCGCATAATTTTTGTCCGAGCGCGGCCCGTGCGTTATGCCGCCGCCGACCCACAAAGGCGAGCGCGTAGAGCCGTGGCGCGCGCGGCCGGTTCCTTTCTGCTTCCACGGTTTCTTGCCGCCGCCAGAAACCTCGCCTCTCGTTTTGGTGTGCGCAGTGCCGCGGCGAGCGTTGGAAAGAAACGAGGTCACCACTTGATGCACAAGGTCTGCGTTCCACCGCGCACCAAATACTGCTCTCGGAAGCGCTATCTTCCCGCTCTGTTCGCCCTTTTGGTTGTACACAATTGATTCCATATATTTTAATTACCCGCGAATTTCCACTATCGTGCCGCGATGGCCGGGTACCGCGCCCTTGAGCAAAAGCAAATTTTCCTCGGGCACGACCTGAGCCACCTTCAAGTTTTTTACCGTCACGCGCTCGCCGCCCATCCGCCCACCCATTCGCATACCAAGCGAGACGCGGCCGCCGGCGCGGCCGCGGCCGCCGATAGCTCCCGGCTCGCGCTCGCTATGCTTCTGCCCGTGCGTACGGCTCCCGCCGGAAAATCCGTGTCGCTTCACGACCCCCTGAAACCCTTTGCCTTTTGAAATGCCGGACACCGCGACCATGTCTCCGACCTTAAAAACAGATACCTCTATTTTGTCGCCAACTTTCTCTGTCGCGGGTGCGGAAAGCCGCCACTCTTTCAAGCCCTGAAAAGCGCCGAGCGTTTTGAAGTGTCCCAGTTGCGGCTTCGCAATGTTTTTCGCTTTCCGTACGCCGAAGCCAACCTGTACGGCAGAGTAGCCGTCTTTCTCCATCGTCTTCACTTGTGTAACGACATTGGGCAAAGCGGCTACTAATGTAACCGGAAACGCGTTCCCCTTCTCGTCCCATATCTGGGACATAGATATTTTTTTACCAAGTAAAAACTTCATAGTTTTGAACATATCCCACTTCGCGTAAAGCTTCGGCGGGACAGCGGTTCCTGTTTCGTTCACAACATCCGTACTGAAAACAGTTTTGAGATACTAGCAAATGCGCCAAAAAAAGTCAAAAAAGAGTTTGATATTCATAAATCTTTTACATAGTCGCCATACCCTTCCGACTCCATTTTTTCTTTGGAAACGAAGCGGAGCGCGGCGGAGTTCATACAGTAGCGTAATCCTCCGCGATCCGCGGGACCGTCGGGAAAGACATGCCCCAAGTGAGAGTCCGCGAGCACTGAACGAATTTCCGTGCGTGTCCTGAAAAATCCTTTCTCAATTTTCAGAGCAACAGCAGACGGCGCAATCGGCTTTACAAACGAAGGCCAGCCCGTGCCGGAGTCGTATTTGTCGCGCGACGAAAAAAGCGGCTCGCCCGACACGATATCCACATAAATCCCCTCCGCATAATTTTTGTCATACTCGTTTCTAAACGGCGGCTCCGTCCCCTCCTCCTGCGTTACTTTGTACTGAAGCTGGGTGAGTGTGGCACGTAATGTCGCCTCATCCGGTTTTTGGAAATCCCCGCGCCCGGACACACCCGTTGTATCTGTTGTTTCTTTTTGCATTGAATGTGGTACAGGCAGACCGCGCATCTCGCGCGATACGAACGCAAACGCCCCCGCCCCAATCAAAACCAGTATACCAAACAATAGGGTTTTCATACGCTACAGTATACCAAAACCGCCCGCATAAGGCGGACGGTTTTTCTTTTCTAAAGCATTTTGACTTCAATATTCACACCAGATGGAAGCGAGAGGTTCGTGAGCGCTTCCACGAGTTTGCCAGACGGGTTCACGATATCAACAAGCCGTTTATGCGCGCGCATCTCAAACTGCTCGCGCGCGTTTTTGTGTACAAACGCCCCGCGGTTCACCGTATATTTGCGTATTTCTGTCGGAAGAGGCACGGGACCTTGCACAATCGCATCAAAGCGCGCTGCCGTATCCATAATTTGGCGCACGGATGCATCCAAGATTTTATGTTCGTAGGCGCGCACGCGGATGCGCAGTTTCGCAACCTCAACTTTCTTTACGGCAGATTTTCTCGCCACAGGTTTCTTTTCTGCGGTCTTTTTTGCCGATGGTTTTTTTACTGTTTTTTTTGCAGTCGGCATTGTATTTACGCGACAATTTTCGTTACCACTCCCGCACCCACCGTCTTGCCACCTTCGCGCACCGCAAACCGCGTTTGGTTTTCAAGCGCGACGGGCGCGACCAGCTTCACTTTAAATTGAACGGTATCGCCAGGCATCACCATTTCGCGACCCTCGGGGAGTGTCACTTCGCCGGTCACATCCGTTGTGCGGATGTAGAACTGCGGCTTGTAACCGGTAAAGAACGGCGTGTGGCGGCCTCCTTCCTCTTTCTTCAACACATACACTTCCGCCTCAAAGTCGGTATGCGGTGTTACGGAAGCCGGCTTCGCAAGCACTTGCCCGCGATGCACATCTTCCTTTTTCGTACCGCGCAAAAGTATGCCGGCATTGTCGCCCGCCATACCTTCCTGCAAGTTTTTATTAAACATCTCAATGCCGATTACCACGGTCTTCGCGGTCGGCTTCAACCCTACAATTTCCACTTCCTCGCCGACTTTTACTTTGCCGCGCTCAATGCGGCCCGTTACCACGGTGCCGCGGCCTTCAATGGAGAAAATGTCTTCAATCGGCATTAGGAACGGCTTGTCTACCTCGCGCGGCGGAACGGTAATGTAGGTGTCAAGCGCCTTCAAAAGCTCGTCAATTTTTGCAACCCATGTCGCATCACCCTCAATTGCTTTCAAGGCAGAACCGCGAATCACGGGCGCGTTCTTGCCGTCAAAACCGTTCTTCGTCAAAAGCTCGAGCACTTCCTCTTCAACCAAATCAACCAGTTCCTTGTCGGTCACAAGATCGCACTTGTTCAAAAAGACGACAATTTTCGGCACGCCCACCTGCTTCGCAAGCAAGATGTGCTCGCGGGTCTGGGGCATCGGGCCGTCTGCCGCGTCCACGACCAAAATCGCGCCGTCCATCTGGGCCGCGCCCGTGATCATATTCTTCACATAGTCGGCATGCCCTGGGCAGTCCACATGCGCGTAGTGGCGCGCATCGCTGGAATATTCCACATGCGAAATCGCAATGGTAATAATTTTTGACGGGTCGCGACGACCCTCCTTTTCGGACGCCTTCGCCACTTCGTCGTATGAGCGGTCTTTGGCGAGTCCTTTCTTTGCCTGCACCGCGCAAATCGCAGCGGTCAGGGTCGTCTTGCCGTGGTCAATGTGGCCAATCGTGCCTACATTCACATGCGGCTTATCGCGTTTAAATTCTTCTGCCATATATTTTTAAATTAATAATACTAATAATGGTTATAACAAAACAAAGAGCGACCCTACGGTCGCTGTATGCGACACACTCCCTATACTACCAAACCCCCGCCAAAACGCAATCCCCACCCTATTTTCGTGATTCTATTATCCCGAGTGCAACATTCGGCGGTACGGGCGCGTAATGCGAGAATTCCATATTGAACGAGGCGCGGCCTTCGGTCATAGAGCGGAGGGTGGTGATATAGCCAAACATTTCGGAGAGCGGCACTTTCGCATCCACCACCTTCGCCATCCCGCGGTCAAATACATTTTGCACCTCGCCGCGCTTGGAATTGAGGTGCCCCGTCACATCACCCATAAACCGCTCGGGCGTTACCACTTCCACTTTCATAATCGGTTCCAAAAGCACGGGCTTCGCTTTGCGCGCCGCCTCCTGCACCGCCTGCGAAGCGGCGATTTTGAATGCGATTTCGGATGAGTCCACATCGTGGTACGAGCCGTAAATTAAATCGCAGGAAATATTTACCAGCCGGAAGCCGGCGACGACGCCGCGCTCCATACCTTCGCGAATACCCTTCTCCACCGCCGGAATGTATTCTTGCGGAATAACGCCCCCCTTGATGGAGTTGATGAACTCAAAGTCCTCGTATCGTTTCGTGTTTTTCGGAATCTTTTCGCCTTCCACGAGCGGCTTCATCGGCTTCACCGTAATCTTCACATGGCCGTACTGGCCGCGCCCGCCGGTTTGTTTGATGTACTTGTTCTCCACCTCCGACTCGCCCTGAATCGTCTCTTTGTAGGCAACCTGCGGCTTGCCCACCGTTGCCCCCACGCTAAACTCGCGCTTCATCCGGTCTACCATAATTTCAAGCTGTAGCTCGCCCATACCCATAATGACCGTTTCGCCCGTCTCCATATCGCTCTTGATTCTGAAAGTCGGGTCTTCGTCGGAGAGACGCTTGAGCGCCATACCCATTTTCTCCTGGTCGGCTTTAGTATTCGGCTCAATGCGCATTGAAATGACGGGGTCGGCGAATTTGATTGGCTCAAGCACCACCGGACTTTTTTCGTCGCACAAAGTATGCGAGGTCTTCGCATCTTTCAAACCAACCGCCGCCGCAATCTCGCCCGCAAATACTTTCTTCACCTCCTCGCGCTTGTCCGCCTGCAGGCGAACGATGCGCGACAGGCGCTCACGACTACCGGTCGTGGAATTATATACATAGCTCCCCGCCTCTACCGTACCGGAGTACACGCGGAAGAACGCGAGCTGGCCGACAAACGGGTCCGCCTGTAGCTTGAACACAAGCGCGGAAAACGGCTCCTCGTCGGATGAGTGGCGGGGCACGGGCTCCCCGGTTTCGGGGTTGACGGCAACAATCGGCGGAATATCCAGTGGCGACGGCAGGTAGTCCACCACGGCGTCAAGCACGAGTTGCACTCCTTTGTTTTTAAGCGCAGAGCCGGTAAGTACGGGGAAGATTTTGTTTGCAATCACGGCCTTGCGGAGCGTCTTTTTCAGCGCATCCATTGAAATCTCTTTGCCTTCCAGATATTCGCTCATGAGCGCATCATCGTTTTCAACAATCCGTTCCACTAACTCATGCCGATATTTTTTCGCATCTTCCATATAATCCGTCGGAATGTCCTTTTCAACGACCGTGATGCCTTTTTCGCCTTCAAAATAATATGCCTTCATTTTGAGAAGGTCTATCACCCCCTCAAACTTTTCTTCCAACCCAATCGGAATCTGCATACGCACCGCGTTTTTATTGAGCCGCTCCAAAATGGACTTGTATGAAGAATCAAACGACGCGCCCATTCGGTCTAGTTTGTTGATAAAGCAGATGCGCGGCACTTTGCCCTCGTCGGCATAGCGCCAGTTGGTTTCTGACTGCGGCTCAACACCCGCAACGCCGTCAAACACCACGACCGCTCCGTCCAACACGCGCAAACTGCGTTTTACTTCTGCAGTAAAATCAATGTGGCCCGGAGTATCAATGATGTTAAAACGATATTTATTCTCTTGTAAATTTTTGCTTGCCCCGTTAGAAGTAGGGCTTCCCCCGTTACCTCTAATGGGGTCCGCTTCGTACGACGGCGTCCAGAAGCAGGTGATGGCGGCGGCGGTAATCGTGATGCCGCGCTCGCGCTCCTGCTCCATCCAGTCGGTGGTGGTGTCGCCCTCGTGCACCTCGCCGATTTTGTGCGTAACGCCCGTGTAAAAAAGCACGCGCTCGCTGGTGGTTGTCTTCCCAGCGTCAATATGCGCTATAATTCCAAAATTGCGGACTCGTTCTAATGGGTAATCTCTTTGCATAATAAAAAATACGCCTCACGCGTATCAAAAGAGTAACTTATTTCCCATAAAAATGCAAAACCTTTTATTTTCTTTCCTTTAACTCCACTTCCTCTTTGAATAAATCAAACTTGACGATAAATTTATCAAAAAATCCTTTTTGTCCGACAACACCATATGGCAATATGCGTCCCGCAACTTCAGGCATAAAACCTGCTTTAATTTCAAACGGCCAACCGCCGACTTCAATCACTACTTTGTGAAAATAGTAAAAAGATGTTTTTCCGCCAATACCAAAGACCTCGTGCGGCACTCCCTTCAAGACATCAATTCCAATCGCATGCCCCACCTCTGAACTGAAAATACAAATATCGGCGCCAGAATCAACAAGTGCTTCATACTGTAAATGTTTTTCTCCAGACCTTACCCGAATGGGAATAACAGGGCGAAGTATTTCCCCATATCTTTTGTATCTAAACTTCATAACGCTCCTACATACGCATTAAGATTGGGCGGCATGCGCGTCATAATAGGGTCGGCATACCCCTTTTTGTGGGCCTGCTCGAGGGCTTCTTTGAGCGTCTTACCGCTCCCCAAGGCAGTTTCTTCGTCCTTATCCAAGGCAACCCAAAGCCCTTTATATTTTTTATACAGTTTTGTCCAGTCCTTTGACATAACTGTAGTGTAACACAAAATCCCGCAAAAAGAAAAAGGATGCATGCGCTATATCTTTTGCTGAATCTTCTTTAATCTTCTATGGTCGTATTTTTCAACCTCGCTGTTGTGATTTACTAAAAAAATACTCAATCGCAACCTGTTGCAAACATAATATGGTATTTTCTTTAACGCTATATTTTTAAAAGAAATTGGAAATGCTACCCCATAATTATACCCACCGTGTAACGCCCTCCTGTCTGTGTGCATTCTAGAAATTATCTGACCTAGAGCAGAGTTGAGGGAACTACTTCTTGAACCGCCGCTTGATTTTACCTTTCTGCCTGGGTCGCCTTTACATTCAACAAGATAATACCACCCAATCGGGTTGGGTCTTAATTTTTTCTCCTTTATGTCTACCCCGCTTGTGTGTAATTTCTTTACACAATCCTCTACTCTTACTTTCTTCCTCTTTCCAAAACCATCTTTATATAAAAATTCTCTAACCGCCTTTTCAATAATAGGCTCTTTCATAATTTCAATAAACTTTTCTAAGTTTCAATCCCTCGACTCGATGACTCGCTCGGAATGATTTTCGCAGACGAAAATCACCACGCGAAGTGGGCGAAGGCTTTGTTTGCCTCAGCCATTTTGTGCACGGTTTCGCGCTTCTTGACCGCGTCGCCTTCATTCTTGCTTGCGGCAATAATTTCATCCGCGAGTTTGACGCTCATCGGCTTGCCCTTTTTTGCGCGCGCCGCGCCGATAATCCACTGCATAGAAAGAAGCGTGCGGCGCGCGGGACGCACCTCAACCGGCACTTGGTAATTTGCCCCCCCGACGCGGCGCGAGCGCACTTCCATAAGCGGGGTTACATTTTTGAGAGCCGTATCAAAAATTTCAAGCGGATTTTCCACTTTTGCTTTTTCTTTGAGAGCGGTAAATGCGCCGTACACAATGGCGCGCGCCGTTTCCTTCTTGCCGCGCTCCATCACATAGTTCACGAGCTTCGCCACTTTCTGCGAGTTATACACCGGGTCGGCGGTTACTTCTTTTCTGTTTTTTACTTTTCTGCGCATAGTATTACTTTGGACGCTTCACCCCGTAATAACTGCGGCCCTTTTTGCGGCCTTCCACACCCGTTGCGTCAAGCTTGCCGCGCACGATCGTGTAGCGCAAGTTCACATCCTTCACGCGGCCGCCGCGCACCAAAACCACCGAGTGCTCCTGCAAGGTGTGCCCGACTCCCGGAATGTAGGCGGTAATTTCCATACCGTTGGTGAGCCGTACGCGCGCAATTTTGCGGATGGCGGAGTTCGGCTTGCGCGGCGTCTTCGTCGTCACCTTCGTGCAAACGCCGCGCTTGAACGGAGAATCAAAAAACACCGGCTTGTTCCGGAGTACATTGAAGCTTTTGGTCAGCGCCGGCGTTTTGTTCTTGCGAACACGCTCTTTGCGGTGGCGCTTAATCAGCTGGTTTATCGTAGGCATGTCGGCAAAATATAATACAAAGAAGGGTAAAATGCAAATACCCGATAGGTTATGCGCCAATCCCCGTAAAAATGCGAAAGAGGAAGCCGACGAGCGGCGCGAGGAATTCCC